>NZ_JBTGVG010000009.1:0-37449 GCF_054343455.1 Mycoplasma sp. 1012 | reverse complement strand
AATTTTAGGAAAAACAAACCAAAAATCCCAATTTTTTCCGTATTTTCGTAACAAAATAAATTTTGTGGTAATATTAAAATGTGACTAAGTTTTTTGTCACAGAAAGGGGTGATGAATCCATTATTTCATTATTTATAGATAAGGTGTTAACTCTAATTTTAGTTATAATTTTAGTTTTTATAATCAAATTCTAAAATTATAAATTTGTTAAAGTTCATCATCTCAAAAAAAATAATAAAAAAACCTCATTATGCGTCAATGGGGTTTTTCATTATCTAAATCTAGATAATTAAATGTGATGAATCCATTATTCATTATTATTATAACACTTTTTCTACAAATGTTTTGTAAATTGTAAATTTTTTATTAGAACAGAAATAATTTGTCACGATTTTTTAAAAAATTATAAATTAAACTAGTTTTTATTGATTTTAGATTTTTTGGTTTTTATATATTTTTCAAATTCTTCAAAAATTTTTCATGCATTATTAGAAAATTCTCCTTCTTTTTTAAATTTTCTAATAATTTCTTTTGTGTTTGTATCTTTTTCTACAATATATTCTAAACTATTTAAAATATTTATTAATGACTTGTCAGTAATTTTATCTGAACTTCCTAATTCCTTATAATAAGCTTTTATTTCACTTAATAAATTTTTGAAAACATAAAGGGAAATAAAGGAAAAAAACGCACTTTCTTCAATCTGGTTTTGATTATACACCAACATTGAATTAGTTTCATCATTGCTTTTTAAAGTTTTGAATATTTCTTGGATTTTTTCTTGATTTCAATAGAAATCTAATTCTGCTTCTGATAAAGAAGTTTTATAAACAGAAAACGTTTTTATTTTTTTAGATTTAAAAGAATTATTGGTTTTGATATTGTTATTTTCATTTTTAGAAGCAGTTTTTGTTTTATATGGAATTATAAAATCTATATTGTTAGATTCAAGAAATTTTATATTTTCAGCAGAACTCATTTCTTTATTAATTATTATTATTAGTTTATTGATAGAAATTCTTTCTTTTAATTCTTCAAATAATGGAATTAATGTTCCAACATATTCTGTATTTTTAGCAAATGTTTTATAAAAAATAGGTATTCCTTGATCATCGTAAATCGTAGATAAAACAACTTGATCATCATAAAATTCATAATCTTCAAAAAAACTAAAGTCTTGTAAATTGTCCTTTATGATATTTTCTAAATAAATAGTTTTTGAATCAAAAAATAATAAGTTGTTTTCTTTGTTGATTTTATTTTTGAAAATAAAATCTAAAATTTTAGACTTATTTTTAAATAAAATACTTAAAGCTTGATGGAAATTACTTTTGGAATAATCTGAATTTAAAGTTGTTATGTTTTTAATGTAGAATTCTTCAATTATCCTTTTAGGATTTATTATTTTGTTGGCTATTTGATAAGAAACCACTTCTTTCATTTCTTTATTTTGGTCAAAAGTAATTTGATTTAATAATTTTATATCTTCAATATATTCTTTTATAAATTCAAAACCATAATATAAGATATCTCAATACGTAACTCGGTTTTCTAATGCTCTGTCTATTTCTGATTTTAAAAAAACTAAATTAACTTTTTCATCGTATTGTTTGATAACCTCTTTAATTATAGCTTCGAAATTTTCATTTTTCTTTTTTAATTGAATGACGTTTCCTAGTCCTAAAAGTTTAACATTTTTTCTGGTTTTTCCATTAACTTGTCAATATCCAATATTTTTATAAGTTGCCTTTTTTGGTCCAGTTGAGTTATATAGCATTAATTTCATAGTATTAATTATATATTAATCATAATTTTTGTTTATAAATAAATTATTAATAAAATTCAAAAGTTGGTTTTTAACGATGTAAAAAATTTTATCATTCTTTCATTGATTGTTAAAAGTTTTAATCTTAAAATGACACAAAAATTTTAGGAAAAATAAACCAAAAATCCCAATTTTTTCCGTATTTTCGTAACAAAATAAATTCTGTGGTAATATTAAAATGTGACTAAGTTTTTTGTCACAGAAAGGGGTGGTGAACTATGTTTTATATTATTCATAGAGAAAATGATAACCTTAATTTTAATTATAATTTTAGTATTTATTATCAAATTCTAAAATTATAAATTTGTTAAAGTTCATTACCTCAAAAAATAATAAAAAAACCTCATTGTAGCGCAATGGGGTTTTCATTATCTAAATTTAGATAATTAAGTGTAATGAACTATGTTTACAATATTATTATAACACTTTTTCTACAAATGTTTATAAAAATGTGAAAACAAAAATTATATATCATTAATAGTGCAAAATTACGGATTTAAAAAAGAACTATTTGAGAATTTAATTTTTATTTAATAAAATTGAATTTTATAACTTATATATTTTTTGTTAAGTTTTTAAGTCAAAAATAAAATGAAATTAAATTTGTTTGTGTATTTTTAAATTTTATAAATAAGGAGAAAGATGAAAGTTAGAGATTTTTTAGAATATTGTACAGAAATTAATTTGTCTAAAAATACAATTAGACAATACGAATATATACTAGGAGATGTTTTAGATGTTGATAATAAAGAATTTAAAAAAGTAATTGAAATTATTATTGATGATAAAAAAGGTGGTGGATACCAGCATACTTTAAAAGATATTTATCATAGTTTTTTAAAGTATACAAAGGATGAAGAAAAATTAGAAAGATTAAGCAAAATCAAACTCAAACCGATTCCACTCTACTTTAGAGCAATAATAACAAAAGAAGAGCTTTATGAAAAAACAACAATTAAAACTAAACGCAAAACAGAAATTTTTTATAAAACAATAATCCGGTTTTTATTTGAAACCGGAATAAGAATTGGAGAATTAAAACATTTAGATATTAGAGATGGCAGACTATATACTATAGGAAAAGGGAATCGTGAAAGACAATTGTTTTATAAATATGAAACATTAAAAATAATGTTTGAAAATTGAGATAAATATAAAAATGCCAAACCCAATACAGTAGCTAAGCAAATTAAAAAAATTTTGGGAAAAATTTATTCACCCCATAGTTTAAGAAGGTCTTTTGCTAGTTTCCTTTTAAAAAATGATGCAAATCCTAAAATGGTACAAATGTTAATGGGCCATATTAAAATTACAACCACTTTTAAATACTTGCATTTTTCCGAAAGGGAAAATCAAGATATGTACAACAAAATCTTTTATGAAGAATAAAAAAATTGCTTTCCTGAATGAAAAAAATGCAAAAAAATGCAATTTTTTCATTTGTTTTATTATTTTCTAAGTTTTTTAAATAAAGCTGCTATATAATAAAACTATAAAATATATTTATAAAAAAGGAGAAAAAAATGAAAAAATTTGATGTAGTAGTTTTAGGTGGTGGTCCAGGTGGATATAGCCTTGCTAGCATTTTAGCTACAAATGGAAAAAATGTCGCTTTAATTGAAAAAAGCGACTTAGGTGGAACTTGCGTTAATAGAGGATGTATTTCTACTAAAACTTTAATTAAAT
The DNA here is from genome assembly GCF_054343455.1 of Mycoplasma sp. 1012. Lineage (NCBI taxonomy): Bacteria > Bacillati > Mycoplasmatota > Mollicutes > Mycoplasmatales > Mycoplasmataceae > Mycoplasma > Mycoplasma sp. 1012. Next base: position 33,938 of record NZ_JBTGVG010000009.1, on the reverse strand, counting down.
CTGCAAAAGTTTATGAAACTGTCAAAAAAGCTAAAGAATTTGGTATTCATTTAAATGGAAAACACTTTCATTTAAATGAAATTCAAAAAAGAAGAAAAGATAATAAAGAATTACTAAACACTAACATTGAAAAATTATTAGTTTCTAGCAATGTAACCATTTTTAAAGAATATGGTGAAGTTTTAAGTAATAAAACTATAAAACTAACTAACGAAACTATTGAATTTGATAAATTAGTTTTAGCTACCGGTTCTTCTAGTAGAAAATTAAACCTTAAAGGTTTTGAACAAGGTTACCAAGAAGGATTTTTAATTGATTCAGATAAAGCACTAACATTGGAAAAATTACCAGAATCAATGACAATAGTTGGTTCAGGTCCAATTTCTTTAGAATTTGCTTATTTCTATTCAACTCTTGGAGTTAAAATTACTATTTTAGAAGTAAGAAGTTTTATGGGTAATTTTGACATTGAATTACAAAAAAATGTTAAAAATTACTTACTAGAAAAAGGTGTTGCAATTTATGAAAATGTTAAACTTCTAGAAGTGAAAGATAAAACTTTATTAGTAGAAATTGATTCAAAAATACAGGAATTTTCCGATGATTTAGTATTAATGGCAGTTGGTAGAGTTGCTAACACAGAATCATTTAGTAAACTTAATCTTGAATTAACTCCTACTGGTTTTGTTAAAGTAAATGACAAAATGGAAACAAGTGTAAAAAATGTTTATGCAATTGGAGATGTAACAGGTATTTTACTTCTTTCAACAACTGCTTATAAAACAGGAGATATTGTTGCAAAAGAATTATTAAATAAAAAACACAACGAGGTAGTAAATCCTAAATTTATTCCTTGATCTGTTTATTTAAATCCTGAATTTGCAGGAGTTGGTTCAAGCGAACAACAACTAATTAATTCTAATGTAGAATATGCATCATTAGTATTACCTGCTGCTGCATTACCAAGAGTACATGCTGATGGTTTAGATAAAAAACACGGTTTTGTTAAATTTTTAATTGATAAAAAAACAAATAAAATTTTAGGAAGTTTTATGTTTTTAGAAGGGGCACACATTTTAATTAATGAAATAGCTCATGCCATCCAAAACGATTGAACATTTACTGACTTACAAACTAAATCATATACACACCCAACAATTGCAGAAGCTGTTTATTATGCAGCAAGAAACTTTACTTTTAAAAAATAATGAAATCAAAGCATTCAAAAAACTCACTAAATGTGAGTTTTTCTTATTTCCAGTGCCGGAACAATGGAAACTGCCAACAGCAGCTCTACTAATGATAATATAATTGTAACACAAAATTGTTTTTATAATTATACTTTATCAAGTTTCCCAACAAATAGTAAAAAAGTTAAAAATCACCTATTTTTTGATTAAATTTATTGTTTTTCTTTTTTCTTTATACCATTTTATTATTATTTATTACTGAATATAATAGAACTTAACAATGATTGAGAGAAATGAAATCTACCATCTTTTTTAATTCCTGCTTTTTCTCAATCAAAATTATTAAGTTTTTCAAGAATCTCCATAGTTTCATCAAGAGAACAAAAAGTGTAAATCGAAAGAACTGATGCATCATAATGTATAAATTTGTTCTCTTGTGTATTTTCTAAAATATAAAAAGGTTTTTCTTTTCTTGTTAAGCAATTAACAAAAATTTGAAAAGAAAAATTATGTGGACTTTTAGGAGTAGGTCTTATCCACTTTTCAGGCTCGTAAGATATTTTTGTTGTTTTTAATGTTCTTTCGGTTTGTGAATTTATAAATTCTGTAAGTCCTGCTTTAATTTTGCTATTAAAACCAGAAGCACCACCTACTTTTACTACTATTTTATGATTTAATTCTAAAGGTTTACCAAATATAATTTTTCCATTATTATAAAAATATTCTAACTTTTTAGGATGATTTTTAGTTTTAACTATTTTTACTATCGAAGTAGGAACCGATGCGTTTTCTCATACGTTTTCAGAAATCGGTTCTCAGTATGTTATGGAAAAATTATCATATATATGTTTTATTAATTTTTTAGCACTGCTATTGGAAAAGATTTTACTTGATATAATTCAAATTAATTCTCCATTTTCTTCTAAATCAAATAAAGCTTTTTCAAGAAAAAAATAAAATAAATTAGGTTTATGATTTAGAAAGTTTGAATGTAAATTTTCTTGAATGTTTTTAAAGTCTACATAAGGGGGATTTCCTATTATAACATCACTTTTAAAGTTAGTGTTAAAATATGAATTAATGATGGCTTCTTTATGACTTATAGTGCTATCTTTTTCAATTGCAATAATTTCTGAATTGCTGTATTTTTCCTTTAATTTATAATAAAAATTACCCGTTCCGGATGAAGGTTCTAAAATACGTTTTGGATTTTGTATAGATATTAATTTAATCATTTTTTTAACAATAAATTCCGGAGTAAAAACTTGACCTAAATTCTTTTTATTTAATTGTGTTATATTATTCATTTTCATCACCTTTTTTTGTAAAGTATTTGTTAAAATCATTTAATATATTTGCTCTTTTTTCTATACTTTCTCTTAGGTAATGCAAAATAAATTGTTTAGCTTCATTATAAGTTCTATATTTTAAATTTTTATTTTTACTTCAAATACACTGAAATGGTAAATTATTTCCGTTGGAAACTAAGGTTTCTATTTGTTTTAAAGAAGTATAGAATGATTCTTTTAAATTATTTTTATCAATGATTAAAAAATAATAATCCTTGTAGTTTTCTTTAATATTGTCGTGAAGTTTTTGAAAATAATCATTTCAATTTATTTGATTTGAAAAATCTGGTTTATTTCCAGTTAAGGCAAAATAAATGCCACCTTTTGAATTCAAATTATCACCAGAATTATTGTCTAGGGAGGTTATTTTTAAGTTTATAGGAACAAAATATTCAGAAGTTTCACCTTCAATAGCTAAATCATACCATTCTCTTGTTTTGCTATCGGTTAGTTTCCATTCCATTTTCTTAAGTAATGATTTGATTTTTTGATTTGCTAAAATAAATTTTAAAATCTCTTTTTCGTTAATTGCTGAGTTTATTCTTCCATCTTCAAAATTTTTAGAAAAAGAAATATTAGAAATTTTGATTTCTTCAACTATTGCAAAAATAATTGTTTCTATAATTTTTTTGTCTTTTTCGCTTTGCTTTCTATCCTTGTCATACTCTCCCGCCTAAATATTTCGTTTTTGCTTAAAAATATTAAAGAAAAAAACTAATTTAGGAAAAATGCCTTGTTTTTCCTACTTTAATTGATTTCGCTGTAATGTTTTGGTCTTGGTAAAGCAACTCTTTTGTGTTCACTAATTTTATGTTGTTTTTCTATTAAAACTATAGTTTTTGAATCAAGTTTACTTTTGTCTTTAAAGTAAATTTCTAAGTCATTATAAGTAAAACCTAATTCTGCTTCATCACTTTGGTTTTCTCATAAACCCGCTGTTGGAGTTTTATTGATAATACTTTCTGGAATTTCTAAGTATCTTGCCATTGCTCTTACTTCACTTTTAGTAATTTGTACTATAGGTAGTAAATCTACCCCACCATCACCATATTTTGTAAAATATCCAAGATACATTTCAGAGAAATTATCTGTTCCTAAAACAAGATATTTATACTCTTGCGCAAGAGCGTAAAGAGTAGTCATTCTCAATCTTGGTTTAATATTGGCAATTGCTAGTTTATCTTGTAAATCAAAGGATTTTAGCATTGTTTCATAAGTATCTTTCAAATCAATAGTTACAGTTTTTAAATCAAATTTTTGTACAAGTTTTGCAATATCATCTTGATCGTTTTTCATACTATTAATTGGCATAATAACACCAAGACTATTGTCTGGAAATGCTTTTTTTGCAAGAGTTGCAACAAGAGCAGAATCAATCCCTCCAGAGATGCCAATAATGACACCTTTCATATTAGCTTTAGCTACTTCTTCTTTTAATCATTCTATTAAATATGCAGTGTATTTTTCTAAGTTCATAGTGCAAAAATTTTAGCACATTAATTTTTTAAAAACAAAATAAAAAGCACTTTTTTGGCAAAAAAATGATTTTGCAAGGCACTTTTGCTTATTTTATGTTTTTTTTATCAAAATATGGTAAAATTTTGTTATTTATTAATGTATACATATATTAGATTATTAATTATAAAATAATTTAATAGAATTTTGCTAAATAATTTTGCAAAAAATTTTTAGTAAAAAAATTAGTAAAAAATTGAAATAAATCTAAAAAGGAAAAGTTATGGAAGAGAAAAAAAATAAAAAATTTAGTAAAAAATTAGCAGCTATAATTGCCTTAGCTTTTGGTGGAGCAGTTATAGGTTCTGGTATATTGGCACCTTTTTTCATTTTTAAAAACTGAAAAGAAATCCAATATGATGTTATTGATATTGAACAAAACTTTAGTAAAACTACTGATAGTAGTGTTGCTTTTGATTTTGCTTTTAGTGATGAACAAACTTACAAATTAAACGGAAGTGATATTCATGTTTCTTTAATGGATGCTGATAAAAATGTTGTGCAAACAGGAGTTGCAAAATATGTTGACAGTTTAAGAAAATGAAGCTTTGATTCTACCGGATTAGCTCAAAAGTTACAAGCTGGTAAAAGATATGAAATTTCTTTTGATACTGATAATAGAAGTATTACAAAAGAGAAAAAGAAATTTAATGTTTTAAACGAAGATAAAAAAGTTGTTGTAACTAAAGCTAACGTTTCTGAATTTGTAACAAACTCTATTAACTCTAGAGAACAAAAAGTTACTGTTAAATTTGCCGATGAAATTAAATCCTTAGATGGTAAAAAAGCAATCTTAAAATATCACTATACAACTACTCAAGAAGGAATAGTTGATCCAAATAATCAAGATAAAGATGTTAAAAATGAAGAAACAAGAATTTCTTTTGACCAAGCTGTTGAAATTAAAGATGGACAGGCAGAATTTATTATTAAAGGATTGCAACCTGCAAGAAAATATACAATTGAATATGTTGCAATCGTAGATGAAAAAGATTACAACGGAATTGTTTCTCAAAGAGAAATTACTGTTCCTTACAGTGTTGAAGCAAAAGAAACATTTAATACACCAGCAATCAAACTAGAAGTAAATACAGTTCAAACAATTAAAATGGAAAGCAATACTGGACAAATTTCAGTAGGATTTTTAAAATCAAACGATGAACCAGAAATATCATTAATTGGAAAACAAACTAAATTAAAATACAAAATTAAAGGAACTTCTGAAGTTAAAGAAATTACATCAACTGTGATTGGTAATTCATCTATTTTTGACTTTAACGGAAGCAGCGATGCAGCAACTTTAAAAGAAGGAACAGAATACGAAATTATTTCTGTTGAAGCAGCAGATTCAAGTGTGCAATTCAAAGAAAGTCTTTTAAATGATGCTAAAAAACCTTTATTCTTTAGCACTAAAGAAGCAGTAAGTGCTATTACTTTTGCAGAAAGACATGCAAAGGAACAAACATTTACTATTGATATTAATTCACAAAATAATAAAGCAAATTTAGATGGAGCATCTATTGAAGTTTCTTTAGAACCTTTCAATGATAAAGCAATTGAAAAACAAGTTTTAACTAAAAAAGCAGGAACAGAAGATGTTTATAGCGCTACATTTAAAGCAACACAATTACTACAAGGATTAACTTATAAAATTGCTAAAGTAAAAATAACTCTTAAAGACTCTACAGATTCATTCAATTTACCTTTTAATTATGCAATTGAGCAAAACGATGCATTAAGATCATTTACTACAATTGTTGGAGAAGCAGATTTAAATATACAAGGTTATGCAAAAACAAGTCATAACTCTGCATCTGTTAATTTAGTATATAGTCCAGAAAATAACTTTTTAAGCGGAAAAACCTTAGTTTTAAACTACAAAAAAACCAATCCTGCAAGTGATGAAGTATTTACTTCAGAAGCAGTTGCTAATGCTTTAAAAGTAACTTTTGACCTTGGTGGAGATACTACTAAAATAAATGAAAATCCTGATGGTTCAACTAATGCAAATGATAAAGTATCAAAACCACTTGATTCAGGTGCAACTTATACATTATTAGGTGTTAAAATCAAAGATACTGATGAAATTAAAACTAAGTTAAAAGCAGATAATGAAAACCAAAAAACCTTTACAACAAGTTCAAGAATTAAACAAATTCAAGCATTTGATATTACAGATACATCTGTTAAATTAAAAATAACTTTTGCGGATGCTCTTAAAACAATTCTTCAAACAACAACAGAAGATGGAACAGTAACACCTTCTCATAGAAAAGCAAAAATACTATACCAAGTAAATAACACAAAAGAAGGGCAAGAAACTTTAACTTCTACACCAATTTCAACTAATTTAGTAGAAATAACCGAAGAAGGAGTTACTTATACTTTAAATAACTTATTAAAAGGTGTAGAATACCAAGTAACAGGAATTCAATTTGATATTGAATTACCTACTTTCTATGGTAGAGAAGTAAGTTCAAGACAAGACAACAGTTTTACTACAACTGCAAAACAATTTGATGTTCAAAAAATTGAATTTGAAAATGAACATGAAAAATCTGCTGACATTAAACTATTTTTTGACTTAAATTCTGATATTGTTTTAGTTAATAAAAAAGTAGATATTTACTTTAAAGAAGCAGAAAATACAAATGCTCCTGAAAAACACGTTGTAGCAACAATTGATGAATTAGGACAAGCAACAGGACATGCTAGTGATTTAGAAGAAGGTAAAAAATATCTTGTAACTAAAGTAATGCCTCATATTGAAGCACAACCAGGAAATGAAACATTAACTGAAGCAGACTTTAATTATGTAATTCCTGCTACTATTACTGAAAATAATAAAACTTTCTACACTAAACCAGCAGTTTTATTAATTACAAGAACAAACTTAAGTGAAAACTCTGCAACTTTTGATTTTAACTTTGTTAACTCCGATCCTTCTTATTTAACAAGTACTGCTAAAATCAAAGTAGTTTATACTAGTGCTGATGGAATTTCTTCTTTTGTTGAACAAGATTTAACTGCAGAACAATTTAACACTAAAAAAGTAACTTTAACTTTTAATAACTTAGAAAAAGTTACAAGTTATACTATTGATAAAGTTACTATTGCTAATCAAGAAGTTCCAAGAATAACAGGATTTAATGAAGAATTAAATAAATTCACAACTCCTTCTTCAACTGCAAAAGTAATTTCTTCCAACCAAATTACTAATGGAGATACTGATGTAACTTTTGAACTTGGATTTGATAATGTTGTAGATAAATTTATGGATACTAAATCAGTTGATGTAACTTTAACTAAAGATAACTCAAGTGATACAGTAGTAGCAAGAGGAACAGTTGAAAGTGGAATCTTAAGAATTCATGCACAAAACCTTGAAGCAGGAACAAAATACAATATTACTGCTTTTGCTTTAAGTGAAGGATCAACTGATAACATTAGTGTTTCATTTGCAGATAGTGTTCAAGCAAACAACAGATTTATCTTTACAAGACCACTTGTAAATAACTTTGATTTCCAAAACGTTTCTGAAACAAGTGCAACAGTAGTTGTTCACTTTGCTGATTCACAAAACAACTACAATAACAAACACGTAATTTTATCTATTTTAAATAAAGAAAATAATGCAGTTACTGAAATTAATTCAAGTTCTTTAACTTCAGGTAGTCAAACAATAGCAAATAAACAAATTACTTTTGCTTTAAGTAATTTAAGTAAATTTACTCCTTATGAAGTAGTAGGAATTAAAGTAGATACTTCAGGAAATAACTTTGAAGATATTACTATTAAAAGCGATATTACTAAAACCTTTAATACAACTGCAACTAATGTAGCAGTTGAAAGAATTAATACAGAAGATATTACTAAAAACTCTGCAAAAGTTACTTATGTATTTAATAACATTGATGCTTACTTAAATACCAGAACAGCAACATTACATTATACTGTAGCAAACGGTAGTGAACAAACTGCTACTGCAACTATTAGTAATACTCTTGGAGTAATTCATGCTGACTTTAATTTAACTAATTTAGAAGAAGGTGCAAGTTACACTGCAAATAGAATTACTATTGATAATATTCAAAATATTACTAATTATACTACTACTTTCTTTACTTTAGGAGTAGTACAAAATGTAGTAGCAACTACAGTTAATGAACAAAATGCTACTATTACTGTTCACTTTACTAATGCAGATACAACTAATACCTTTAATAATAAAAAAGCATTAATTAAATTTGCTTCTGCTGCAAATGGAACATTAAAAACAGCACAAGCAACTATTAATAATAATAGTGCAACCTTTAGTCTAGAAAACTTAGATAAAAATACTAAATACATCTTACAAGATGTTTCTATTGAATTAGATCCTGCGCGTGCAAATGATTTTAGAATCATTGATTTAGATAAATCATTTACAACTGAAAACCAAGAACAAAGAATTAGAGACTTTACTACTAAAGCAACTTCTGCAACTGTAATTAGTATTATTGAAGATAACAATAATAAAACTAAATCTTCAACAAGTGTTACATTCCAGTTTGATAGAGTTGTAGATGCCTTTCTTGCAGATAAAAGTGCAACTTTAACTTACATTAATAAAAAAGATGGAAGTAGTGCAGTTACAACAGCAACTACTGCTACTGTTAGTGGTGCAACTAACTCTCTAACTTTTGACTTAAGTAATTTAGAAGAAGGAGCAGGATTTACAGTTCAATCAATTAATATTGATGGAGTTGCAATTAACTTTGCAGATAGTGTAACTAAAGACTTTTCAACATTGCCTGTTGTAAGTGGTATAACTCCTACTATTCCTGCAAATAATGATAGTGATACAAACATAGGATTAAATTTAACCTTTGGCGATGGATTACATTCACTAAATGGTAAACATGCAAGTATATCTATTAGTAGTGCAACTAATGGTTCACAAACACTTTATACTTCAGAAGCAACAATTGCTAATAACAGTGTTTACTTTAACTTAACTAATTTAGATAAAAATAATCAATTTGTAATTGATGAAGTAATAGTAGATGGTGTTACTATTGAATTTAATACTGCATTAAGCGATCAAAATAATGCAGCAAGAAAATTCAAAACAACAGCAAAAGAAGCTAATGTTACTTCACTACAAACTTTAGAAGCATCTAAAGATTCTGTTTTATTATCAATTAACTTTGATATTAATAAAGATTGATATTTAGTTAATAAAAAAGCAAAACTTAAATTTACAAAAGAAAGTGAAACTTTTGAAACAACTGCAGGTACTATTAATGATGAAGGTTCATTAATTATTAATGTTAATAATACTTCATTACTTGAAAATAAAACCTTAAGTGCTGGTACTGGTTATACTTTAACTGAAGTAGTAATTAGTGAAAATAATGATACTAATACTACTATCAGTTTAAGTAATTTAACAGAAAATAATAAAAAAGATAATGTCTTTAGTACTTTATCTACTATTAATGCTATTGCAGGAGTTAATGGTTCTTCAACCATTAGTACTACTGAAAATTCAGCACAAATTAAAATTACACTTCAAACTCAAGATACAACTTTAGTAAATAAAAAAGCATTTGTGCATGTTGTAAACAACTCTACAAATGCAATTACTACAGTAGAATCTACTGCTAACTTTAATGCAAGTAATGAAGTAGAATTTAATGTTACAGGATTACCTAAAAATGATACTTATACCGTTTTAGGTATTAGCATTGGTTCACAAAATGCTCAAATTCTAGAATATGAAACAACAGTAGCAGAAAGTGCTAAAACTTTCAGAACACAACCAACAAGTGCAACTGTTACAGGTATTAGTTACAAATGATTAGATACAAATAAATCAAAAGCACTTGTTACTTTAAGTTTTGATGCTGATGTTGACTCCTTTATGAACGGTAAAGCATTGAAGTTAACTTATAAAAAAGTTGCTCCAAATGATGGACCCCATTCAGGTAATGATGTAATTACAGTAGCAAAAGAAGATGGGCAAGATATTATTGTTCGTGGTTCTACTATTAAATTCATAATGCAAGGAAAAGTTGATGAAAACGGAAATCAAGTAGATCATGGTGGAACTATTCACGTAGCTAATAATACTAATGTGCAAACTACAACAAAAGCATTTAAAGGATTGATTTTAGGTTCTAAATATCAATTAGAAACTTTACAAACTGTTAATACTAATGATAATATAACAATTAATTTTGCAAATACTTTAACAGAATCACAAAAACAATTAATTACTCCTGATGGTGTTTATTCATATAAAGTAGGTACCACAGCAGCTGAAGGTAACGTTGTTGGAAGAGATGGGGTTTCAATAAGAATTCAAGCTTCTGTAAGTAGTCAACAAGATTTAGAAGCAATAAATCGTGCTAATCCAGGTAATATCCAAACTAATACTCCTGGAGCAATTAAAATTAGATTTTTCAACATTGCAACTGGTAAATACGAAGAATTAGGTGTTAATCGAGTAGCAGTAAGAGATTATAATACTTACTGAATTGAGTTTGCAGGAAAATTATCAAAAGAATCAAGATATAAAATTGCTAATATTGTAATAAATGGTGTTTCTACAGTAGAATTCCCTTACGATGGTTCAAATAATTTAGGTGATTATTCTTATTTCAATACTAATAGTAACTATGCAACAGTTACAGATATCGAATATGGAGAAAAAACAAAAACTAGTGCAAAAATATCTATTGGATTTGCTAAATCAGATGAAAACTTATTAAGAAATCATAAAGAAATAGTTGTTTCTTATAGAGAAGTTGGGACAACAGGAGATGCTCAAACTATAACTAGACAAATTGATCCTAATACTAAAAAATTAGAATTAACTATTAATAATTTACAACCAGGAAAAGATTATGAAATCACTGACATTAAAGTTAATGCTAAAAAATTAAATATTTCCAATACACCTTTCCCTGAATTTCACTTAATTGATTCCACAGGAAGAATCGAACCTGCTGACAAAACCTTTAGTACACTACCTGTTATTGATCAAGTTACAACTAGTGCAATTGATGAAAGAAGTGCACAAGTTACAGTAAGACTACAAGGTGATGTATCTGATATAGATACAAATGCATCTGGAATTCTTGTACTTAATAAAGCAAATAAAACAAGTGATGTAAGTGCTTATAATACAGCACAAAATGTACACTTTGATCCTACTGCTAAAACAATAACATTTAATTTAAGTAACTTAGAAAAAAATACACTATACAATATAGTTAGTTTAACTATTGGAGATAATACATATGATTGATTATCTTCAGTACAAGATACTAATAAACAATTTACTACAACTGGTACAACTGCAACTATTACTAATATTAGTTACTCTAATATAGTAAACCAAAGTGCAACAGTTAGAGCAACTATTGCTAATGTTGATAGTTATACTAATGGTAAGAACTTAAAAGTTAAATATAAATTATTAGATGAAAATAATAGTGAAACAGGAAGTGAATTAAGTTCAAATAATGTAACTATTAATAACAACACTGCAGAATTTACTTTAAATAATCTAAAAAATGGACAAAAATACAGAATTATTGGATTTGCTAATGAAGTAAATGCTGGTGAACAAAGTGTTGCCTTTACTATGGATAATGGAGTAAATAAAGAGTTCTCTTCTTATGTAGGTATAAAAGAAATTAGTAGCACTACACAAGAAGAAAGTGCTTCAATTACAGTAACCTTTAAAGATTATGAACCATCTAGAGTTGTTGGTAAACTTGCAATCTTAAGATTACAAAATTTTAATGAAGATATCTTTGCAACTGTAAATGATCAACAAGAAGCAACATTTACAGTTAGAAATCTTGCTAAAGAAACTCAATATACAATAGAAACTATTAAAATAGATAATAATACTTTAAGTTACTATGATACAGTTCAAATTACTGATAAACAATTTACTACATTAGGTACAACAGCAACTATTACTTCTATTAGCAGTGCTAATAATACGACATCTGCTGTTAACGTTACTGTACAATTTGCTCTTAAAGATAAATACTTGAGTACTAAATCAGTAAAACTTTATTACAAAGAAGCAGATGATAATGCTTCAACAACTGCTAAAACAAATGCAACAGCAGCAACAGTTACATTAAATAGAAATAATATTGCTACTGCAACATTTGCTTTAAATGGTAGTGATGTAACTTCAGGTAAAAAATATGAAGTTTTAGGTGTAAAATCCCAGCCAAGTGAAGATACTATTACTTTCAGCATCTCTGATACTATTAATGTAGCAGCAAGAGATACTAAATTCTTTGAAACAAAAATATCTCGTCCAACAATTAGTAGTGCTAGAATTGTACAAACAACAAATCCAGAAGGAAATACTAATACATTCTTATCACAAGTAGAATTAGTATTTAATGATCCAAATGATGCATTAAATACTAACTTAATTAACTCCTGAAACTTTAAATTAAAAAATGATAAAAGCGGAAGTGAACAAGAAGTTAGTGGACTAAAATTTATTAACCGTTCATTTACAAGAGATAGTAGCAATAATACAACTACTGTAACCTTCTATATAGAAGGAGATGTACTACAGTGAGCAGCAAGAACTAATAAATTAGAAGTAGACTTTAGTTACTTTGATAATTTAGATAAAACTAATTCTACAGGAACTGGTACATATATTTCTACATTAGCAAATGGTACAAGTACTATGGATATTACAACACAAGAAAACTTTGTTACTACATCATTGAGTGGGGTTATTACTACTGGAAATGATATGGAATTCCACTTAAAAGTTTATGATCCAAAAAACATTTTAACTAATTTCGGACAAGAAAATGGAGCATATGGATATAGAAATGGTGATAATGCAGGTAGAAACATCTTATCTTTAAGTAATGCAACTACAGGTAATGCTATAGACTTTAAGGTTAAAGCTAAACAATCACTTATTAACTTAAGAGCTAATGATTATTCTGTAAACTGAAAAGATAATTCATCTAAAAGTGTATTATTAGATAATAATCCTGTTTTTTGATATAATGATGGTCAAACTAAAGATGCAACATTAGTACAAAAATGAAAAGAAATTTCAATTTATAATAGAGGTGTTTTCCCTGATGGGGATAAATGAAATAGAAATTATGAATCTCCTAACGGAAGAGGTTGAGAAAGAGGAGCACTAAACGTTGATAAATGAAAATATAGATCAGAAGGAAGGGATTGAGTTAATATAACAGAAGCCCTTAGAAAAGAAGTTCTTTATATTCATCGGAACAATGATAATATTGTAGATATTAAATTAAGAATAACAGCAGGAAATGATACTGAATTCTTAATTGCTAAAATTATTAATTTTGATTTAAATGATTTTAAAATCACTAATGAAAAATCATTATTTGCTATAAATTCATCAACCATTTGACAAAACTATCAATCTCCATTATATACAGGTTCAAAATTTAGTTTTGCTGGTACTTCATATGATGATGCTAATAATATTCCACAAAATGATAGATGAAGATTTAATGCAGGACCAAGCAATTTTAATCCATCAACAGGTCAAGTAGATCAAAGTTATATAGCATTAAAAGATTCAATTTATGATGAAGCAACTGGTAAAATCAAAGGAATTATTCATTTACCTACAACCGCAAGAGATTCGTCTAAAAAATTACATGCCTTGCAATCTAAAGCAGATAACCAACCATGAGATGTGATTAAAAATACAAATACTAATGGAGTTTATGCATTTGCATTGTTTATTAATTCACAAGGAGATGAATACATTTTTGGTGACAAAAATGGTCAAGCTATAAATTTAACTAAAGATTTAATATACAAAAAAGATCAAGATAGCGATGATGATTATAAAACAGCAGAAATGACATTTGATTTAAGAGGTGTTGGTATTCCTGAAGATCAATTACCACAAGAAGGTGAAAAATTAAGATTTGTTAACTTTATTGTTACTTTTTCAAATACTTGAGAACAACATACTTATCCTTTCAACTGGTTAGATACTTCAAAATCATACAAAGAAATAGTTTACAAAAAATAATTTTTAATAAATACATTCTAATTTTAGGATGTATTTTTCTGTTTTTTATAAAGCTAAAAAAACAAATTTTTCTTTAATTTTAATGTATTTTTAAGTGCTAAAAAGGTAAAAATTTGCTTTTTTAGCAAAAAAATGTATAATTATTATATTTATAAATATAATAGAGTGAAAATGAAGGGATTATAATGAGTAAGAAAATAAAAATAATTTTATCAGCAACTGCAATTACAACTGCAGCAGTTGGTACAACAGCAGTAGCTGGTTATTATTTTTTTAAAAAGAATGATCATCAAACTTCCATTCAACCAGCGGAAAATAATAATTCATCTAATAATCAAAATGTAGATGATAAACCTAAAATTAACCAAAATGGTTCAATAAAAAAAGACAAAAAAGTTTTAGCAACATCAAAAAATAAAGATGTAGAAGAAAAAAAAATAGAAGAAAATTTAGAAAAAAAAGATTCTAAAAAAGAATCTGAAATTTCTTCTAATCCTTCTGATGAAAATACTTCTGCTAAAACAGAAGAACCAATTGTAACTAAACCAAGTAGTGAAACTTCTAATTCAACAAGCACTGCTGAACAACCTACAACAAGCAAACCTAATAATAGTGATAATAATCCTAGTGAACCAGCTGTAGAAGAACCAGCAGTTTCAACAAGAGATGAAGAATTTGAAAATGTTGCTCATTTAGATGTAGCAATAGATAATAGCAATTTAAGATTTAGCGAAATTCACAAGGAAAACTTCTCAATTAATAATCCAAATTCTAACTTAACTTATGAAATTGAAAGTTTTAAATTAAACGATAATCAAACTTCAATTTCTATTGTTGTTAAAATAACAAAAGGTGAGCAAAGTAAAACTTACACAATTGAAAACTTTACTAACTTCAAAACAGAAGAGCAATATTACAATGAATTATTAACAGAAAAAATTGAACATTTAACTTTAATTACTAAAAATGAATCAGTAAATAAAAAACTAAATGAATATACAATTAATGACTTTGCAGTTAATATCCCAGATGATGATTATCAATATAACTTGCAATCATTAACACCAGTAACAGAAGATCAAGAAACTGGAATAAGAGTTACAACTATTAGTGGAACAATTTCTAAAGATAATCATTCTAAAGAATTTAGTTCACAAGTTAGTTGAAAATTTGAAACAGATAAAGAAATAGTTCAAAGAGTAATTAAGAACAAACAAATTTATCAAGCACAAATAGATAAGTTATTTAATAAACAACTTATTCCAAGTGAAATTGATTTAAATCCTGAAGTTTTATATTATCATGATACTCAAGATGATGTATTTTTCATTGTTAATAGAGCAGAAGAAAGTAATGATGTTGAAGGAACAACAAGATTACAATTCAATGTAAGAAAAAATGATTATGTTTCTTCTGTTGCACTAACATTTAATGGATTTAATAAAATAGTACCCGAAGATAAAGATTATAATAATACTCATAGATCTGCTGCTTGAAATATTAATGCACAAGAAGCAGATCCTACATCTTATAAAAAAGATTATGTATTTACTCCAATTGGTTTAGGTGGTAAAATTGGTCAAAATTATTGATATGTAAATAGTGATCAAAGTAAAGATATTACTTTTGAAATTAATAAGAAAAACAATAAACCTATTTATGTTTATAAGTTAGAATTAATCTTTTTATATTATAGTAATTATTATAAAGAATCTAATTACTATCATATAGAGTATAAAACAAGTGCAAGTGGTAATTGACATCAAGCAGATATGAGTACGATTGTAAAGCAGGAAATAAAACCTTGACCATATGCAATTCCACATATTACTAATACAATAGATATTAAAAAAGAAGTAACAGCAATTAGAATTGTTTTTGAAAAAGGAAAACAACCTTCATCATATGTAAATCTTTCAAGTTTAATGCCTTACATTAAAAAATATGATTATAGTAATGAAACTACAGATAATAATGTTGTAGAAACTACTACAATAGAAGAAAATATAAATAATACTGAAGTAACTAATAATTTACAAACTAATGAAAATCCGACATTAACTTCAAGTGATAATACTACAAGTAGCGAGCACCCGGTAACTTCTGCTGAAACACCGGAAGAACCATCAGTTGTAAATAGTCCAGAAGAACCAGTAGTGAAAGAGCAACCATCAACTCCTACAGACAATTCTACAACGACTGCAGTTGATGATCATAGTTCTGTAAATGATGATCAAAGTGCAAATAATACAAACTCTACAGAAGATATTAATGTTATACCTTCTACTCCAGAAGAAATAACAGTAAGTAATTCAAATGATTCAGAACCAACAAACGCAATAACAACTATTGAAGAACCTACAACAAGCGAACCTAATAATAGTGATAATACTACTAACGAACCAGTTGTAGAAGAACCGATAGTTCCTTCAAGAGATGAAGAATTTGAAAATGCTGCTCATTTAGATGTAGCAATAGATAATAACAACTTAAGATTTGGCGAAATTCAAAAAGAAAATTTCTCAATTAGCAATCCAAATTCTAATTTAAGTTATGAAATTGAAAGTTTTAAATTAAATGAAAACAAAACTTCAATTTCTATTGTTGTTAAAATAACAAAAGGTGAAAAAAGTAAAACTTACACAATTGATAACTTTACTAACTTCAAAACAGAAGAGCAATATTATAATGAATTATTAACAGAGAAAATAGAACATTTAACTTTAATTACTAAAAATGAAGCAGTAAATAAAAAACTAAATGAATATACAATTAATGACTTTGCAGTTAATATTCCCGATGATGATTATCAATACAACTTGCAATCATTAACACCAGTAACAGAAGATCAAGAAACTGGAATAAGAGTTACAACTATTAGTGGAACAATTTCTAAAGATAATCATTCTAAAATATTTAGTGCACAAGTTAGATGAAAATTTGAAACAGATAAAGAGATTGTTCAAAGAGTAATCAAGAACAAACAAGTTTATCAAGCGCAAATAGATAAGTTATTTAATAAACAACTTATTCCAAGTGAAATTGATTTAAATAGTTCATCACTTCATTATCATGATACAAAAGATGATGTAAACTTTACTATTTCTAGAGCAGAATCACTAAAAGATTATGAAGGAACTGCTATACTTGTATATACAGTAACTAAAAATAATGCATCTTCTACAACTTCATTAACATTCAGTGGTTTTAATAAGATAGTAGCAGAAGATAAAGATTATAGAAATAGAAATAGAAGTGCTACTTGAAATATTAATGCACCACAACAGAGTTCAAGTTGAAAAAAAGAATATGTATTTGATCCAGTAGGTGCATTTGGTAAAATTGGTAAGAATTATTGATATGTAAATACAAATCAAAAACAAGATATCACTTTTGAAATAACTAAGAAAAACAATAAACCTATTTATGTTTATAGTTTAGAATTAATCTTTATGAATTATTATGGTTATTATAAAGATCAACCATTCTATCATATAGAGTACAAAACAGTAGATGGTAGCTGACATAAAGCAGATATGAAAACTCTTGTTAAAAGAAATCAAAATCATCACACCATTCCACACACTCACAACACAATAGATATTAAACATGAAGTAACAGGGCTTAAAGTTGTATTTGAAAAAGGAAAACAACCAGCCTACTACAACCACATTTCAAGTTTAATGCCTTATATAAAAGAAAGATAATAAAAGGAAGTAATTATGAGTAAAAAAATAAAAAATAAAAAAGGAATAGCTCTTGGTGCTTTACTTGGAGCATCCATAGGTACAACAGCAGCTTTTGTTCCACATTTATTTAATGATAAAACTAAAAAAGCTGAAACAGTTAATATTAGTGAATTTGAAGCAACTAATATTGGTTTAAATAGTGCAACAGTTAAATTCAAACTAGATTTAGAAAAATTGCCTGAAAGATACAAACAAGCTTTATCTGTTAATCCTAAATTAAACGTTAACGTTATTGAAGCAAAAACAAATAGAATCGCTGATACAGATGTTGCAACTTACAATGAAGAAACAAAACAATTTTCACTTGATGTCACTTCATTAAAACCTGGAAAAATTTATAATCTACAAGTTGTTGATTTAAAACATGATAATTTAACTTTTGAAATGTCTACAAGTTCTGGATTTATTATTACAAAACCTGAACTTGAAAAAATTAATTATTCACTTGATAAAAGAAGTGCTAACTTAGAATTATACTTCTCTGATGAAGAAAAAATTCTTGTTGGTAAAGATGTAACAATTCAAGTAAAAAATAAAGATGATCAAAGTGCACAAGTTCAAACAATTACAGGAAAAGTAGTAGCAAAAGAAAGTCAAGATTCAGCAGGTAATAATAAAACTGATGTACTTTTTGAAACTAAATTAAGTGAACTAAAAAGAAATAACACTTATGAAATCACAAGTGTTAAAATCGATGATCGTGAAGTAGAGTCACATTCTTCACTTGAACGTTCATTTAAAACAACTATTCCTACTACAATCGTTACATCAATTGAACAAAAAACAAGTACTAAAAATCAAGCAACAGGTGAATTATACTTTTCTGCTGATGATTCAGATGCAGAAAATAAACAAATTAACGTAACTTATGCAAAAATAATGAAAGATGAACATGGAAATAAAACAGGTTATGCAACTCCTGTAACTCTTTCTAATTTAGCATTAACAAAAGTTAAAAAAGGTGAATCAGACTTTTATAAAGTAGACTTAACTTTAAATGATTTAGAACCAGGTTCTTCATATGAAATTATTAGATTATCTTCAATAAATAGCGATGATTTAGAACATGCAGTAAATGCAGTTTTACCACGTGAAGAAGCAGATAAATGAGTATTATCAACACAACCAGTAGTACAAAAAATTAATGTAGATACTCAAGTAGAAAAAACAGCATTTGTAACAGTAACACTAAAAGATGATTCATATACTAAAAACGGACAAAGTGCATATTTAAAATATGCTCTTAAATCAGAAAAAGACGACACAACTAAGAGTAAAACAGTTAAAGCTAATGTTGTAGGTAGCTTCATTAGATTTACCTTACAAGACTTACAAGGATTATTAGAATACCAAATTACAGAAGTAGGAATTGAAGAAAAAGGATCGGCAGATGCAACTGCTACAACAACTGCTTTTGATTTTGTTGATGATTTTGATGAAACAAACAAAACCTTCATTCCAACTGTATCAACTATTTTAATTCACGATGTTAACGTAACAGAAATAAAAGAAAGTACAGCAAAAGTTGTACTAGAATTTGAACCAAACAATGATTTTATTTTAAATAGAAAAGCAAAATTAAAATTTTCTGCTTTAGGTTCAAATGATGAAGTAACTTTCCCTTCGCCTACTGCTGATCAAACTACAGTAGAAGGTAAAGTTATTTCTAAAACAGGTGAAAAATTACAAGTAGAGTTTGATTTAACTAATTTAAATGGTGGAACAAGTTATTCTATTACTGGATTAACTTTAGATGAAGATTCAACTAAGAGTGCTGTTGAAAATAACTTAAAAATTGATTTTTCAATTAATTTAGATGGTTCAAAAAGAAGATTTATTACTAAACCAGTAGTTAAAGATATTAACTACACAAACTCAGATACTTCTGCAAGTTTAACTTTCACATTAGCTAACTCATATCAAAGTGGAAATAATGATAATTTTGAAGGAAAAACTGCAACTATTAAATATAAATTAAAAGTAGATGCAAATGCTAATCCTGCTCCTTCAGGTGATGAAACAGCAGAAAAAACAGTTACAGGAACTGTTCAAAGTAACTATATAGTTGTTGAATTAGATAATTTAACTCCAAATAAAACATTCGAAATTACTTCTGTTGAAGTACAAGGATATACTACTTCAGATACAACTAAAGCAAATGATTTATTACATATTTCTTCTAATATAACAGAAGAGCAAAAACTATTTTATACAACAGCTGTATCAGCAAATATTAATAGTATAGTTAATACACCACAAACTGAATCTACATCAAAATTAGTATTTACTTTTGATGAAAAATCAAGATTCTTAGCAACAAGAAATGTTACAATGACTTATAGAAAACTTAATGCAAGTGTTTCAACTGCTGATTCTACTATGGATGCAACAGTTAATGCTGATGGTACATTAACTTATGATTTAACTAGTTTAGAAATAGGTTCTAAATATATTGTTAAATCATTAACAGTTAAAAGAACAGATGCAGATGCATCAGATAAACCATTAACTAGAATTGTTTTTGATGCAAATACTATAACTGAAGATAATAAAATCTTTAGAACAACAAATGGAGTTAGTCATTTAGAATTCAGAACTCCTGTAGAAACAAAAGCAAGAGTTGTTGTAACTATTGCTGATGCAAGTCAAGAATATGCTAATAAAAAAGTTAAATTAACATATGCTAAAACAGAAGCAAATGATTCTTCTGAATTAACTACAGAAGCAGTTGATATTGTTAATGGAAAAGCAGTTTTTGATTTATCTAATTTAGAAAAAGTTAAAGAATATAAAATTACTCATGTTAAATTAGTTAAGGATTCAAATGAAACTGATATTCCTTTATCATCTAAATTAACAGAAGAAAATAAAAAATTCACTACTTCTGCCCAAACTGCTAAAGTACAAACAATAGAAGAAGATACAACTGCAAGAACTAAAAATTCAGCAGCAGTAACTGTTTCATTTGCAAGTGAAGATTCTTTCTTTGCAGATAACCAATATACTTTAACAATGAAGTATAAATTAAGAGGTTCTAATGAAGCAATTCAAACTGCTACAGGTACTTTAGAAACAACAGGAGATACTAAAAAATATAAATTTACTTTCTCAAGTCTAAAAGAAGGAGCAGTTTACTACATCATTGGATTTGATGGTTCTAAAGATAATAAAAATGTTGATGTTATTTTAGATAATGTACAAGAAAGTAGTAAACAATTTTCAACAAAAGCAACAATTAACTCAATTTCAGTAAATACTTCTGAAGAAGCAAAAGCAAGAATTGTTGTTAGATTTAATGATGCTAAAAGAGAAATTGTTAATAAAGAATTACAAATTAAAGTTAAAAAACAATCAGAAAAAGATAATGAAAGTGCACAAACATATACTGCCACAGCAAATTCTGATTCAGGATTATATGTATTTAATTTAGATGGATTGCCAAAAACTGAAACTTTAGAAGTAACAGGAATTTATGCTAAAGCAAATGAGTCAGCAAATGATTATGCTGAACAAATTGAATTTGGAGCAGATCAACAAAGTGCTTTAGATACTTCTAAAGTATTTACAGTATCAGCCACAAGTGCAACAGTAAATCAAGTTACAACAAGTTCTATAGAAAGAACCACTGCTACTGTAACCTTAACTTTTGATACTACAAAAGATTCTTTTGTTAATAGTAAAAAACTTAAATTAAAATACAAAGGACAAGATTCGGCAAATATTATTGAAACAACAGGTGATGGAGAAACAATCAATAATGGTTCTGTTACAGTTAATTTAACTGGATTAAAAGAAGGAATTAGATATGAAGTTGTAGGATTTACAATTGAAAATCTAAAATCTAATTTTGATTCAACAGCAAGTTCACAAGCAGATATAAGTCATAGAACTTTTGTAACAAAATCAGCAGTTTCAAGATATGAATTCTTCCAAACAAGTGAAACATCAACAAGAGTTGTTGTTTCTATTGAAGATAATGCTAGAGTTAAAGAAAACTTTAAAGCAAAATTAAAATACTACAAAACAAGTGAATCTTCAACTGAATTAGAAACACAATCAGTAAGTATTGTTAATGGTAGAGCAATTTTTGAATTAACTGGATTAACTAAATCAGGTTCATATACTATTAAAGAATTACAAATTAGTGATCAAGCAAATTCAGATACTAATTTAACCAAATTAGAAGAATTATCTACAGTTACAGCAGATAGTAAACAATTCACTTTAACTTCTCAAACTTCAGAAGTAACATCTGTAACTTCAACTACTACATTAAATAGTGCAACTGTAACTATTAAATTAGGTACTGCAGATGCCTTTACAATAGGTAAACAAGCAACATTAAAATTAAGAAAACAAGGTTCTGATACAGAAATTACTCAAACTGTTACTTTAACTAATGATAATAATGTTCCAAAAGGAGAATTTACTTTTAGTAGTTTAGATTCAGGTTCAATTTATGTTTTAACTGGTATTAGTATTACTGATGTGCCAAAAACAAACTTTGCACAATCAATTACTGATGCAAGTAAACAAGTAGTTACAACTCCATTAATTTCAAGACTTATTATTGCACCAAGTACAGAAACAACTTATGGATTAAGTGCTATTATACGTGATCCTTTATCAGGTTCAGGTGATAATAGATCATTTGATAATAAAAAAGTAAGAATTACTTATTATGCAACTGATGCACAAGATACTAAATTAACAGTTGATGCAACTATTAATTTATCAAGAATAGATGCAAGTTTAATTAATTTAGTAAAATCAAAAACTTATAAAATTGAAAAAATAGAATATAGTGCAACAGGTACTGAATTAACAGGAGATTTAACTGCATTAACATTTACTTCTGAAGTAACAGAAGAAAATAAACAATTTACAGTTACTCCAAAAACAGCACAAATTACTGAATTAAGTTATGAAGGTATAACAAATAACAGTGGAACTGTAAAAGTTAAGTTTGCTAAATCAGTTGATGAATATTTAAGTACTTCAAGTAAACAACTAAAAATTAAATATCGTTCATCAGAAGATTCAGAAAGTAAAGAAAGTACTTTATCAAGTGCAGCACTTGAAGGAGAAAATGTTGTATATACATTTAATTTAACAAATCTAGGACATGGTTCAAGTGTTAGAATTATTTCAGGAATAATTGAAGGAATAAATGTAAACTTTGCTTCTTCTATTACTGCGGAGCAAAAACAATTTAATACTACTCCAACAGTAAGAAATATTAGAAACTTTAAAGCAGATGAAGAAGGAAGTTGAAACATTGAAGTAAGACTAAAAGACTTAAAAGAAACTTCTGCTAATAAACAAGTTAAAATTAAATATGTTAAAGAAAGTGAAGAAAATACTGAATCAACTTCTGAACCTGTAACTGTTTCTTCAAACAGAGCAACAATTAAAGTAACTGGTCTTGAAAAATACAGACCTTACAAAATAAAACAAGTTATTTTAGTAGATTCAGGTGCAAATCCACAAGAAACCAATTTAGATTTTGAATCTTCAGTAGAAGATACTCATAAACAATTTAAAGTTATACCTAAATTAGCAACTATTGAAGCAGTTGAAGAAAAAACTTCAACCACAACTAGTTCATCATTTGTACTTCATTTCTCTGATGCTGATAGAAACTATTTAACTACTTACCACAATATAACTATTAAATATAGACAAAAAGGGCAAACAGAAATTAAAGAGAAAAATGGAACTGTAGATACTGCTACATTAAAAGCAACCTTTAGTTTTACAGTAGGACAAGATAGTTTTGTACAAGCTTCTTATGAAATCTTATCTGTAATTTTCCAAGGAGATCAACTAAATTCAGGAGTTAAAAATACAACTAACAACCCTGAAGGTGTATTAATTTTATTTAAAGATACTTTAACTAAAAATGATAGAACATTTGCTACAACAACAGATGTTTCATCAATTAGTACAACACCTGATGAAACCACTGCTGAAGTAACAGTAAAAATTAATGATAATTCTCAAACCTATGTAGGTTCAAGAATTAAAGTTGTTTATACTTTAAAAGATGATACAAATGAAATAACTTCAAGTGATGCAGAAATAGTGCCAAGTAATGAAAATGGTAAATCAGAAGCAGTTGTTACTTTAACAGGATTACAAAAAGAACATACATACACTATTAAGAAAGTATTAATTAATAATGCAGAAACTCCTTTTGCAAGTGGTTTTGAAGAAAATTCCAAAACTTTCAAAACAGTTGGAAAAACTGCAACAGTTACTTCTATTACTCAAGAAGAAAACTCAATTGCTAAAGATACAGCAACAGTTGCTGTAACATTTGATAGTGCAGATGCATTCTTAGCAGGAAGTACTACAGTAGAACCTGCTACACCACCTAAAAACTTATACTTAATTTTCTCTTCTAAAACAACAGGAGCAGTAAAAAATAGTAGTCAAAATGGTACTAATACAACAGCACCTGCTACCGCTGTAACTAAAGATGGAGATACTGTAAAAGTAACCTTTAATTTAAGTGGTTTAGATGCTGGAGATACTTATGAAGTAATTTCTGTACAAGAAAGAGTGGGAGAACCACAAGCAAATGATGTACAATTTACTTTATCTGATAGTTTAACTAATAAAGACTTTAAAACATTACCTGCTTTAGGTTCAATTACTAAAAATGTAAATATTGAGAAAAAAGCAATATTAACTATTGATGTAGTTAATGCTAATGATATTGTTGAACCAAGTGCTTCAACAAGTGGTACTTTAACTTATAAAAGAGTTGCTGATAATAGTGAGCATACTGCAAGCTTTACTTACAATAATAAAACTTCAATTCAAGTTGATTTAAATGATTTACAAAAAGATGAAGAGTATCAAGTAGTTAAAGCAACTATTAATGGTAAAGATTTAGAATTTACAAATGCAACTAATACAGATGCTAATAAGAAATTTAGAACAAGCGTTAGAACAGCAGAAGTAACTGTAACTGCTAATAGTGATAAAAAAGTTGGTACTGGTACATTTACTTTAACATTTGGAAATCAAGATGAATTCTTAAATAAAGGTTGAACTGCTAATATTTCTTATCAAGTAACAAATGGACTTGAAAGAAAAATTACTCATAATACTCCTGTAGATATTAGCAATAAATCTGCAACCTTTACTTTAAGTGGTTTAACAGGTGGACAAACTTATCAAGTTACTGATATTACTTTAACTAAAAAAACAGATAATAGTACATCTTCTGTAAGCAGTGTACTTGCAAGAATGCAAGGAACTAGTGGATTAATTAATACTAAAGCACAAGTAAAAGGTATTAGTTATGTATCTGCTAGTGAAGGAAATGCTACTGTATCTGTATCATTTGATAATACAAACTTAGATATTGCAAATAATGGAACTGTTGCAATAGAATATGAATTAGTAAATGCACTTAATGATGGAAATCACAGTGGAAGTGCAACAGCAACAGTTACTGTTTCTAATAATAATAATAATAATAGCGTTGCGACATTCAATTTAACTAACTTAGTTAAAGGGCAAGATTACAAAATAACAGCTATTAAAAAAGATTCAACTTCAGGTGAAAGTTTAACTTTCAACACTAACATAAATCAAGATACAATTCCAGAAAGAAGATTTAAAACTATTACACAAACAGGAGTTGTTAGTGCAATTAGTTTTGCAAATCAAACAGTAAATAGTGCTAATGTTACTTTAACATTTGAAGATGAATTTGTTAAAACAGGACAACAAGTTTCTCTATTATTTAGAAAAGTAGGAACTACTGATTCTTATAATACTGCTCTAGTAGATGTAGGTGCAAATAAACAAGTAACAGTTCTTTTAACTAATTTACAAGCGGGATCACAATATGAAGTAATTGGTGGAACACTAATTCCTTCATCTGCTTCAGTAAGTATTAAACAAGAATTAATTAATAATAACTCTAATAAGTTCTATACAAAACCAGAAATTTCTGCAATTGAAATTACTCCTACTTCTGAAACAGAAGCAAGAGTGGTATTAACATTTGCAGATGGTGAAAATTCATTAAATGGTCGCTCACTACATTTAACTGCAGTTCTTAAAAATGGTCAAGTTGCTTCAAGTAATCAAAATCAAGCAACTGCAACAGTGACTAATGGTAGTGCAACATTTAACTTAAGTGGATTAACTAAGTATACTGAATACAAAATAACTTCAGTTGCTGATACAACTAACAATAATACTGAAATTCCTTATAATCCTATCTTTGCAGATAACACTGGAGAGTTAAGAACTTCTAAAGAATTTAGAACACTTGGATTAAATACTACACTAGAGTTTGTAGCACAAACTTTTGGTGCTAGCTCTACCGATGCAACAACAGAAAATGCAAAAGTTAAATTTACTGTTACACAAGCAGATAGAATGTTTGCTAGAAATAAAAATATTTCTTTAAGATATGTACAACTAGATAACTCTGGTAATGAAATGGCAGATACTGAAAAAACTTCACCATTAAATGCAAGGTTAGCAGAAGATGGAAATATTGAGTTTGATTTAACTAAAGCAAGTGATGGACTACTAGATGGAACTAAATATAAAGTGAAAGAAATTATTGATCTTTCACCTGCAAGTGAAAGAATCACATTCAACTTACCTCAAAATGATTCAATTTTTGAAACATTAGTAAAACAACCACAAATTACAAAAATTGAAGCATTAAAATCAGAAGTAGATACAACATTAAATACAAATCTTAATATAGATCGTACAAAAGCTTATAAAACTAAATTTAATGTAATTTTTGATGATCCTAAATCTGCTATTAAATGAGATACATTAGATACTTGAAGTGTACAAGCAATTAGAAAAGCTAGAAATTCTTCAGAAAAAGATATGAATATTAAAAATAGTAATATTCATTTATCAAGGTTAGATAATACTTCAACTTTACAAGTAGAAATTACAACCAACAACATTGAAGATATTGTTGGTTCAGAAATTGTATTCCAATTTAATACAATTAAATATTCTGAAAAATTAGATAAATCCGATTCAAAAGAAATTCCAAATATTAGTCAAAACACTAAAGGTGGAAGATTAGTAGGAACAACCAAAGCAAGACTATTTATTGAAACAATTGCTTATACAACTATGTATGGTGAAAATTCATATGGAATAGGATTTAAAATTTACGATCCAACAAGAAGTTTAAAAGATACTTCTAATTATTCAGAAAGATCAAGTGATGCTTGATCAGAACTTATAGGTTATTCACCTTATAATCCTGTTGTTTTCCTTAAATCAACCGATGGATTTGGAGCACCTTCAAAACAAGGTTGAGCAAGTAATTCAGGAGATGGAACAACAGCAGGTACAACTATAAATCATTCTCAATTTATTACAGAAACTTCAACAAAAGCAAATTCTGGATTTAAGTTAAAACAAAATGCAAATGCTATATTAGGACAAAATCCAACTTGAACAAGTACAAGATTTAATATAAACTATACTTCAACATGAAGGGATGATACCAATCTTGATTATGCATATGTTTCAATATTAAGTTCTATTAATGACACAAGTGAACAATGAAGATTTTTCCAAAAATATGTAAAAATTGATAAAGAAGCTGCTTTTGCATTATTAAAATATGTACCAGCAATTAAAGGTCAAAAATATAGTGATGCAGGATATTATACTACTACTGGTTGAACAAGTGATATTTCTGAAGGATCAACACTTGCTAGTGAAAATGTATTTGAATCACTTCACTACTTCTTGCCATTATCACAAAATCCTGATGGCACAAAACCTTCAGATACTAATTATGCAGTAAGAAGTAATGGAGATGCAAACGATCCTGGTTGATTCAATAAACCTGGATTACATAGTAATGCTAATGAAGTTAATAGATTTGTAGCATTTAATAAAACAGTATGAAATAATGAAAACAAAACATTAAAAATGACTTATTTTGCTCCGCAAGCAAGTCAAAATATTACAACTAATTTAAAAGGTTATGCAGTATTTGAAGATAGACAAGGAAACTTATACTTTGCAGGTGATCAAAATGGAAATCCACAATCACTTGCAACAACTGATGTAAATGATAAATCAGTTACATTTTATGTAAACTATAGTGGAATTGCTGAAGATGAAAAAGCTCCAGAATCTACAGAATTTAGATTAATAGGAGTTTGATCACAAAAATCTGATGGAAAAGTTGGACCAGTTCTTATTGCGATGAATAATCAACCAGAAACATTAATCCAATTTGAAATTAATCCAATAAGCAATCCTGATTCTTCAGCATTGGCACCTTTAACTTCAAACTAACACATTCTAAAAACAAAATCTAATCTTTAAAAGGTTAGATTTTTTTATTTGGGTCAAACGAAGTTAAAGATAATAGTTTAAAGTAATTATCAAATAATTACTAGAAGAAGAAATTAAGTAATCTTTCTGTATACTAGGGTTTAAATTATTAACAAAATAAAAAGAAGAAAAAATTTTATTAATAAATTAATAAAGAATTTGTTTAGAAAATTTATTGTAATTGAGTTTTAAAATTGTGCTATAATGAAATTAGGTGAAAGGAAAAAATGAACAAAATTTTTAGTAACAAAAGAAAATTAATACTATGTGGTTGATTAAAAGAAAATGACATTAATTCTTATAATAATCCATTAAAACTTCAAAAATTCTTATTATTTTATGAATTATTTTCTAAAATAGCACAAGAAAAAGCAGATTTTTCTTACCTTAAAGGTTATGAAAAAGGACCTGTGTTTAGCAACGTCTATGGTGATTATAAAAATGAAAGAAGTACTTTTAACAAAATAGTAGAAGAAACATATAAAAACAACCAATATGAAGTTAATGATGATAGAGCATTAAAATGTTCTTTCATAGTGAAAACAGCAACTGAACAAGAGTTATCAGACTTTACTCATAAACTCAATTTATGAAAAGTTCAAGAAAATAAAATAATAAATAAAGAAAAACATATAGCATTAAATATAGAAAATTTTAATATAGATGATGAAAGAAAAATAAAAATAGTTGATGAAATTTATCAACTAGAAAAAATTAAAAATACAGAGATAATTAATATCAAAGATAAATATTTTGTTTTTAGTAAAGAAGATTTTAAAAATCTAACAGAAAAACAAAAAGAAATTTTAAAAGAACTTGCAGATAGTGATGAATTATATAATCCAGTATATGTAGAAATTGAAGAAGATGGTGGTTTATTAATTGATTAAAATTAAAGATGTAATAAAAATGAGAATCCCTTTCCCAAATAAATTTGGATATCTTGCAAGAAAAAGTCATATGTATATATGTATTAATAAAGTGAACAAAAAATGTGAATTTATTAAATGTCAAACTTATAAATTAAAAACAATTGACAATAATATAGTAAACAATTTTTACGAAGAAGAACCTAATATAGATAGAAATCCTTTCCTTCTAAATACATTAATAGATTTAGATAAAGTTTTTATAACTTATAATGTTAAATATGATGAAAAATTAAAAACTGAAATTCGACCTAATATAAGCGATAGTTTATTTAAAATATTACAAAATAAACTAAAAAAACAAAAATTTATTAAAATTTATTTAGATGAAGAACAATTAAAATTATTAAATAATTTAATTATTTAAGAATGATAATGAACAAAATTTTAATGTTTATTTATGCAAATGATTACAAAAAAAATGATATTATTTCTTATAATAATTCATTTAAATTACAAAAATTTTTATTATTTAAAAAGTTATAAAAATGTAATTAATAATGATTGAGCATTAAAATGTTCTTTCATAGTTAAAACAGCAACAGAAAAGAGTTATCAAAACCGACTCTTGAATTGAATTTATCAAAATCAAAAGAAGAATTAATAGATAAAAAAAGAAAAAAAGTTTCTCTAGATGAAAAAGATTTTAATACTGAAGATATAAAATTAATTGAAGCAATTAGTGGAATTTTTCCAATAGAACAAATTAAAAATTCAGAAGTACTAAATATAAAAGATAAATATTTTGTATTCTCAAAACAAGATTTTAAAAATCTAACAGAAAAACAAAAAGAAATTCTTAAAGAACTTGCAGATAGTGATGAATTATATAATCCTATATTTGTTTAAATAGACAAGAAGATGGAGGATTTATATTTGATTAATATTAAGGAAGTAATAAAAATGAGAAGAAAATCAAATTAAAATTTTATTAATAAATTAATAAAGAATTTTTTAGAAAATTTATTAGGATTGAGCTTTAAAAATGTGCTATAATGAAATTAGTGAAGGGAGAAAAATGAACAAAATTTTCAGTAACAAAAGAAAATTAATGCTATGCGGATGATTAAAAGTAAACGATATTGATTCTTATAATAATCCACTAAAACTTCAAAAATTCTTACTATTTTATGAATTATTTTCTAAAATAGCAAACGAAGAATTCGATTTTACTTACCTTAAAGGTTATGAAAAAGGACCTGTTTTTAGCAATGTATATGGTGATTATAAAAATGAAAGAAACACTTTTAACAAAACAGCAGAAGAAACATATAAAAATAACCAATATAAAGTTAATGATGATAGAGCATTAAAATGTTCTTTCATAGTTAAAACAGCAACTGAATCCACTTTATCAAAAGTTACTCATAAGTTAAACCTCTGAAAAGCAAAAGAAGAATTAATAAATAAAAAAAATAAAAATGTTCCTTTAGATGAAAAAGATTTTAACTATGAAGATCAAGAATTAATTAAAACAATAGATTCAATGTATTTATTAGAACAAATTAAAAATTCAGAAGTAATTCATATTAAAGAAAAATACTTTGTTTTTTCAAAGCAAGATTTTCATAATCTCACAGAAAAACAAAAAGAAATTCTTGAAGAAATAGCAGATAGTGATGAATTATATAATCCAGTATATGTAGAAATAGATGAAGAAGATGGAGGTCTTATATTTGATTAATATTAAGGATGTAATAAAAATGAAAATACCTTTTCCGACAAAACATAGTTTTTTAGCAAAGGTAGCACATATGTATATTTGTTTAGATAAACAAGAAGAAAAATATCATTTTTTAAAGTGTCAAAGTTATAAACTAGATATGTTTACTGATGTGATAACAAATTATCATAAAGAAGTTCCAAACACAAAAAGAAATCCTTTTACAAAAGCGACTCTTATAGATTTAGATAAAATTTTTATTACTTCTAAAGTTAAATATGATGATAGAATGAAAACGGAAATTAGATCAAATATATCAAATGATTTATTTATTGATTTAAAAAATCAATTAAAAGATTCTCAAATAAACATAATCAATCTTAATGAACAAGAATTAAAGTTGTTAAATAAATTAATAACTTAATTTTATTATCTTAATAAATATATGTTAATTAATTATATAAAGGAGAAAAATGGATAAAATTTTTAGTAATCAAAGAAAATTAATTTTAAGTGGTTGGTTAAAAGAAAATGATATTAATTCTTATAATAATCCACTTAAATTGCAAAAATTCTTACTATTTTATGAACTACTTTCTAAAATAGCACAAGAAAAAGCAGATTTTACTTACTTAAAAGGTTACCCTAAAGGACCTGTTTTTAGTAATGTTTATAACGATTATAAAAAAAATATACTTATTTTCAACAAAATTATAGAAGAAACATATAACAATAATAAAGATAAAGTAGATAATGATAGAGCATTAAAATGTTCTTTCATAGTTAAAACATCAACAGAACAAGAGTTATCAGAACTTACACATGAATTAAATTTATGAAAAGCAAAAGAAGAATTAATAAATAAAAAAGAGAAAAATATTATTTTAGAAGAAAAAGATTTTAACTATGAAGATCAAAAATTAATTAAAACAATTAGTGGAATTTTTCCAATAGAACAAATTAAAAACTCAGAAATAATTCATATTAAAGAAAAATACTTTGTTTTTTCAAAGCAAGATTTTCATAATCTCACGGAAAAACAAAAAGAAATTCTTGAAGAAGTAGCAAATAGCGACGAATTATATAATCCAGTATATGTAGAAATAGATGAAGAAGATGGAGGTCTTATATTTGATTAATATTAAGGATGTAATAAAAATGAAAATACCTTTTCCAACAAAACACAGTTTTTTAGCAAAGGTAGCACATATGTATATTTGTTTAGATAAACAAGAAGAAAAACATCAATTTTTAAAATGTCAAACTTTCAAGTGAATAATTATTAAGAAAAAATTAATACAAAATTATACTATTGAAGTTTCTAATATAAATAGAAATCCATTTTCAAAAGAAACACTTATAGATTTAGATAAAATTTTTATTACTTCTACAGTTAAATATGATGATAGAATGAAAACTGAAATTAGATCAAATATATCAGATGATTTATTTATTGAATTAAAAAATCAATTAAAAGATTCTCAAGTAAACATAATTAATCTTAATGAACTAGAATTAAAATTATTAAACAAATGAATAAATTAATTTTTAAACATATATGTAATCTAATTAAGTTATGTAAAGGAGAAAAATGGACAAAATTTTTAGCAATAAAAGAAAATTAATGTTATGTGGATGACTAAAAGAAAATGATATTAATTCTTATAAAAATTCACTTAAATTACAAAAATTTTTATTATTTTATGAAATTTTTAGTAAATTAGCACAAGAAAAAGCAGATTTTTCTTCCTTAAAGGGATATCAAAAAGGTCCTGTATTTAGTAATGTCTATGGAGATTATAAAAAAAGCAGACTTCTTTTTAACAAAGAAGCAGAAAAAGAATATTTAAATAATAAAAATAAAATAAATAATGATAGAGCATTAAAATGTTCTTTTATCGTGAAAACATCAACAGAAAAAACTTTATCAAATATTACTCATAAGCTCAATTTATGAAAAGTTCAAGAAAATAGAATATTGAATAAAGAAAAAAATATAATTTTAAATGAAAGTGATTTTAATCAAGAAGATGAAAAGTGAAT
Organism: Mycoplasma sp. 1012; assembly: GCF_054343455.1. Lineage (NCBI taxonomy): Bacteria > Bacillati > Mycoplasmatota > Mollicutes > Mycoplasmatales > Mycoplasmataceae > Mycoplasma > Mycoplasma sp. 1012. The sequence continues at coordinate 1,075 of NZ_JBTGVG010000009.1, read as the reverse complement.
GAAAAAAATAGATCGTATGTATCCATTAGAAATAGTTAAAAACTCAGAAGTAATTAACATTAAAGAAAAATATTTTGTTTTTTCAAAGCAAGACTTTCAAAACCTTACAGAAAAACAAAAAGAAATTCTTAAAGAACTGGCAGACAGTGATGAATTATATAATCCAGTATATATAGAAATAGATAAAGAAGATGGAGGGTTGCTAGTTGATTAAAGTTAAGGATGTTATTAAATTAAGAATTCCTTTTCCTAGTAAAATTTCATATTTAGCAAGAAAAACTCATATGTATATTTGCATTAAAAAAGAAGGAATGAATTATGAATTTGTGAAATGTCAAACATCAAAAGCAGAAATTATTAATTTGAAAATACTAAAAAATTATCACGAGGAGCAAGTGGATAAAAATAGAAATCCTTTTGTTGTTGAAACACTTATAGATTTAGATAAAATTTTTATTACTTCTACAGTTAAATATGATGATAGAATGAAAACTGAAATTAGATCAAATATATCAGATGATTTACTTAATGATCTAAAAAACAAATTAAAAAAATATGAACCTACTAGAATTTTACTCAATGAACAAGAATTAAAATTATTAAATAAATGAATAACCTAATTCTTATTATTGTATTTTTTCATTTAAGGTTAAATTTAGTAAGAAAATATAAAAATAAAAATTTACTTGAAAAATTTTGAAAATATTGTAGAATAATAAAGCAACTTAATTGTAATCAACATTTTTAGTGATTCAAATTCAATTATCTAAAAAATAATCATATAAAATATTTGGAATTTTGCAAAAAAGTGTTATAATTAATCTTGTATGATTTTCACGCAAAATCATTATGAAAATTAGATCTTTCAAAACTAGATGCAATAACCATAATAAACACACAAATCAATTTCAAGAGTTTGATCCTGGCTCAGGATGAACGCTGGCTGTGTGCCTAATACATGCATGTTGAACGAAGCAGTGCTTGCACTGACTTAGTAGCGAATGGGTGAGTAACACGTACCTAACCTACCTTTAAGATTGGGATAACTACTGGAAACAGTAGCTAATACCGAATA
>NZ_JBTGVG010000008.1:0-37653 GCF_054343455.1 Mycoplasma sp. 1012 | reverse complement strand
CTTGGTTGTGATGCAGTTCCTCCTGATCCAGTTTGTGATCCTGAATCTGGTGTTGAACTACTTGGTTGTGATGCAGTTCCTCCTGATCCAGTTTGTGATCCTGAATCTGGTGTTGTAGTAGTTGTTCCACCATTTCCTGGTTGTTCTGGTGTTGTTGATGGATTACTTGGTGCAGGAGTAGTAGTAGAAGTTTCAGGTTTTTTAGCTTCTGTTTTTCCACATGAAACAACAAAAGCAAATCCTGCTAAAGCCGTTGTACTAGTTCCTAATGTTAATAAAACATTTTTTAAATTTTTTTTCATTTTTCTCCTTATTAAAAATAAATTTATCGATTTAATTTTAGTTATAAAAATATCATAACAAAATAATCGCATTAAAATTTTATACATTTTTATTTAAATTTATCAAAAAAAAAAAAAACATTGTTTTTAGTTAAAAAATATGTCTTTTTTTTCTTTTTTTGTTTGTTTTAATATTTTTAAAATTAGTAAATATTATAAATTAACTAATAATATACCTTATTAATAATTAATATAAATTTGTAAAATGGTTTTAGTTTATAACAATCAAATAATTAAATATTATTATGATTTATAATCTACTTACCTAAACGATTAGTAAGGATTTTTCCTACAATGGTTCCGTCATTTGTTGCTGTTGCAATTTGTCTAATTTCTTTTTGAGTTACATCTCCAATAGCGTATATTCCTTTTTCTTTAGTTTCTTGGAAGTGATCCACTTTGATAAAACCATTTGGTTCTAAAATATTTAAGTCTTTTAAGAAACTAGTTGCAGGAATAAATCCAATGTATGGAAATAGTGAAGCAACTTTAATTGTTTGAACTTTGCCATCAATTTCAACTTCTGCTTCTTCTAAAGATGTATTTCCTTTTAATTTTAAAACTTTAGAGTTAAAGTGAACTTTAACATTTTGTTTTGACATTAATTCATCAACAAGTCTTGGTTCTGCATTAAATTTAGCATCTCTTACAAAGATATTTACTTCTGAAGCAATAGAGGATAAGAAAGAACCTTCTTCAACAGCTGAATTTCCACCACCTATAATGATAGATGGGTTTTTACCAAATAAAGGACCATCACAAATTGCACAATAAGAAACACCGCGATGTTCAAATTCTAAAATCCCTTCAATATCCATTGGTTTTCTTTCGTTCATACCTGAAGCAACTACTACTGCTTTTGCTTTAATAATTTTTTTATTTTTTAAGTGAATTTCTTTTTCAAACTCACTTAAAGATAATACTTTTTCTACTTCTCCGTATAAATGCTCTGCACCATATTCTAAAGCATGTTCATACATTCTTAGAGCTAAATCTGCTCCCATTACAACTTTATCTCCTGGTCAGTTTTCAATTTTTGATTGTGCTACCATTTTTCCACCAGGAGCACCTTTTTCAATAATTGCGACTGATAAATTTCCTCTAGATGCATAAATTGCTGCTGTTAAACCAGCTGGACCTGCACCTATTATTGCTACATCATAAATTTTTTCCATTTTTATACCTCTTTTATTTTATAATTTTAATTAATTCTTTTATAGTTTACTCAAGTAATGAAAAACATTTTTTCTTTTATTTTCTCGTATCTTTGAACTTTATTTACTTTAATTCCTGTTTTATTAAATGAATATTTGTAATTTGCAAAAAATTGATAGTAAATTACAAATATTAAACCAACAATAATGTAAATAATAGCTAAAACAAAGTAAAATACATAAGATTCTTCTCTTAAAAATTCCATAGAAGATCTTACTATTCCGTATCAAATTAAGTAGAAACCTGCTGTAACACCAGGTTTTAATCAATTGAAAAGATTAAATATTCAAACAATTAATATATAACCAACAATTGATGTTAAAAACTCATAGAAAAATAAAGGTACTCTTAATGCTCCATCGGAATTAACAGAGTCACTAATAAACATATTTCTTACAATAGTTTCTCCAAGTCATAAGACACTACTTCCATCTGCATCTATTTTTCCATAAACTTCATGGTTGGTATAGTTACCTCATCTACCAATCGCTTGTCCTATTAAAACAGCTGGTAAAATAATACTCATTGCTTTTCGATAATCAATTACATCTCTTTTAAAATATATATAAATTAAATCACAAACAGTTGAGAGAATAACACCTCACTGAATTGATAAACCACCTGATCTAATATTTCATCAAGTATGTTTTAAACTTTCTGCATTACCTGCAATAAGTTGTTCAAAAATAAATCCAAGTCTTGAACCAATGATTGAAGTTGGTATAGTAATCATAACCAAGATTGCTAAGTGATCAGTATTCATCTTTTCTCTTTTTCAGAAAAAGAAGATGGTTAAAATTGCTAAAATCATACCAAGCATAATCATTACACTATAAACAGGTAATCATGTCTGATTAAATAAATAATATGCTTCTCCTTCATTAAAAGCACGAGCATTTTTCAAATAATCAGGAAAATTAGGGTTATTTGGCATTACTTTTTATCCTTTCTTGTATTTTTTGAATAGGATCCAAACCATCTTGTTTAACTAGGTAAGAGTTAACAGCTGCTACCACTAAAGAAGAAGTTGTTCTTCCTTGTTTAACAGGTATTTGAATCTTTTGAATTGTTCCACCTAATATATTATAGTGCAATTCACTATTTCCCAATCTATCAAAGTTAATAGAGTTATCACTTAAAACTAACTCTAAAACTAAATCTATATCAAGTTTTTTTCTAATCATACTTGAACCATAAGTATGTCTAATATCTATTATTCCTATTCCCCGTACTTCTAATAAATCTTGAGTAATTGGGGAAGGTTTTCCAATAAACCTGGTTCCTAGTCTTGAAATAATAACAGTATCATCACTAACAAAAGTATGTCCATCTTGTATTAATTCTAATACTGCTTCTGATTTACCAACACCTGAAGAACCTACTATTAAAACACCAATTCCATTTATTATAATCGCACATCCATGTACCGCTTCTTTTTTAGCAAAATATTCTGATAAAAAACTCCCAATATTTGCAATTAAAGTGGATAAATGTTCTTCACTATTAGTAACTTGTACTGAAAATTGGTTGGCAATTTCAAGTACTTCATCATATAGTTTTTTAGAAAAACCAATTGACAACATTAGCAGTGGTGGATGTTGTCCTAAAACACGAATTAATGCATTTTTCCTTTCTGTTTGGTTTAAAGAAAGTAAAAATTCCGATTCATTTGTACCTCAGGCAACAATATTTTTAGTTAAAGTTTCATTACTTACTGCCCCAGCAAGTAATAAACCCGCTCTATTAATAGAAGGTCTTTTGATTTCCCCTTCTGGAAAGTTGTTGATGGGATTTAAATTAAACTCATTTATTAAAAAAGAAATTTTAATGTTTTCCATTTTTCAAGACTCCTTTTAAATATTGACCTGTAAAAGAATTTTCATTTTGAGCAACTGCTTCAGGAGTTCCTGTTGCAACTATTTTTCCACCATTAACTCCACCACCGGGACCTAAATCAATTACATAGTCTGCTACTTTAATAATATCTAAATTATGTTCAATTACTAAAACAGTTTCACCACTATCTGCTAATCTATTAAGAACTTTAATTAGTTTGGAAACATCAAGTGGATGTAATCCAGTACTTGGTTCATCAAGAACATAAAAAGTTTTTCCTGTAGGTTTTTTTTGTAAGAATTTAGCTAATTTTACTCTTTGTGCTTCACCACCTGAAAGAGTAGTTGCTGATTGTCCTAAAGTAATATAGTCAAGTCCAACATCTATTAGAGTTTTTAATTTACTTGCTATTTTAGGGCGATTTTCAAAAAATTCATAAGCATCTAGAACAGTCATATTTAGAACATCTGAAATATTTTTATTTTTATATTTAATTTCTAGAATTTCATTTTTATATCTTGTTCCATCACAGTGGTCGCAATTGATATAAACATCAGGTAGAAAATGCATTTCTATTTTTAGCATTCCATCACCTTGACATTTTTCACAACGACCATCAGAAGCATTAAAAGAAAATTTCCCTTTTAAATATCCACGACTTCTAGCTTCCTCTAAATTAGCAAAAACGTCTCTTATGTCGTCAAAAACACTTGTATAAGTTGCTGGATTTGATCTTGGAGTTCTTCCTATTGGTGATTGTGAAATTTTAATTAATTTATCGATATTATAATGTCCATTTAGTGATTGGTGTTTTCCAACTCTTACTTTTTCTTCAGAAGTCATATTTTCAAGTGCTTTAACTAAAATTTCATTAACTAAAGTACTTTTTCCAGAACCAGAAACCCCTGTAACTGCGATAAATTTACCTAATGGAAAATTAACATCAATATTTTTTAAGTTATTTTCTTTAGCTCCCTTTATAGAAATAAATTGCCCATTTCCTGCCCTTCTTTTATTAGGAATAGCAATAAAATTTTTACCTGATAAAAATTTTCCTGTTTCTGAAATTGGATTATTCATAATATCTTCTACAGTTCCCTCAGCAACTAGTTCTCCACCATTACGACCTGCTAAAGGTCCTATTTCAATAATGTGATCTGCTTCTAAAATAGTTTCTTCATCATGTTCAACAACTATTAATGTATTACCAATTTCAACCATTTTTTTCAAAGAATTAATTAATTTACGATTATCTTTTTGATGTAAACCAATTGATGGTTCATCCAAAACATATAGAACACCGGTTAAATTTGAACCGATTTGTGTTGCTAACCTAATTCTTTGTGATTCTCCACCTGAAAGTGTTTCTGATTTACGATTTAAAGATAAATATTCTAATCCTACATTAACTAAAAAACTTAGTCTATCTTTTATTTCATTAACTAATAATTCAGCAACTTCTTTTTCAAAAGCATTAATTCTTAAATTTTGAACTTCTTTTAATGTATCTTCAATGGATAAGTTACAAAGTTCAAAAATATTTAAATCATTAATTTTTACAGCTAATGAGTAGCGATTTAATCTTGCTCCACCACACTCATCACAATTGAATTCTGACATAAACTTCTTGTATCAATTACGAATATCTTCACTAGAAGTTTCTAAATACTTTCTTTCAATTCTTTCTAAAAGCCCTTCAATTCTTCTTGTTCTATTGTATTTATTACCACTTTCAGATTTAATGGTATAACTAATTTCATGTTCAGAACCATATTTTAAGATATCTATTTGTTCATCTGAAAGTTCATTAATTGGTTTATTAATGTCAATATCATAATAGTTTAATAAAATTTCAAATTCTTTTCATTCAATAGATTTTCCATTAATTGGAAAAGGAAATAATTTAATTGCTCCTTCTTGAATAGAAAAGAATTTATTAGGAATTATTAAATCAAAATCCGCTCTTAAAATAACACCAATTCCTTTACATTTGTCACACATACCACTTGGTGAATTAAAAGAAAAATCCTTTGTATCAATGTGTGGCATATTAAAATCACCATATGGACAAGCTTGCTGTTTGGAAAAAGTAATTGTTTTTTGGTTGAGAATTTCAACATTAACTATTCCTTGAGAATAATCAGCGGCTACATCAATGGATTCTGTAATTTTACCTCTATTTTTTTCTTCAATACTTAATCTATCAACAACAATTTCAATGTTGTGTTTTTTATTTTTTTCTAATTTGATTTCATCTTCTTCAATAAGGAAAATTTTTCCATCAATTTTTAGTCTTAAAAATCCTTCTCTCTTTAATTTTTCAATTAATTTTTCATGTGAACCTTTTTCATTTGAAACAACAGGAGAAAGGATGTAAATTTTTGAATTTTCCGGAAAAGTAAAGATAGAATCAACAATATCTTTAGTTTTTTGACTTGTAATTTCTATTTTATGCTTTGGACAAAATGGTTTTCCTATTCTTGCATATAATAAACGTAAATAATCATATATTTCAGTAATAGTACCTACTGTTGAACGTGGATTATTATGAGTTGTTTTTTGTTCAATAGAAATAGCAGGAGAAAGTCCATCGATAGACACAACATCAGGTTTTTTAGTTCCACCCAAAAATTGTCTAGCATATGAACTTAAAGAATCAACATATCTCCTTCTTCCTTCTTCATAAATTGTATTAAAAGCAAGTGATGATTTACCAGAACCAGAAACTCCAGTAAAGACAACTAACTTATTTTTTGGTATTTTTAGATTTATATTTTTTAAGTTATTTTCTTTTGCACCAACTATGGTAATAAAGTCTTGTGTATTTTTCATTTTTTAATTATACAAAAAATGTAATTTTTTTGTTTTTTTTAGTCTTTATAAATGAAAAAAATCTCTTTTTTTAAGTTTTTTAAATTTAGAAATGAAAAATAAAATCATCTGTCAAGCACTTTTACTTGACATTTTTTCAAAAAGTGGTAAAATTTATTTCATTATTAAAGCATTAAATAATTTAATAAAATAAATAAGTATAAAAAACAAGAAAGGAAAATATGGTAAAAATTAGATTAAAACGTTTAGGAAATAAATTCAATCCTATTTACAAAATTGTTGCTGCAGATGCAAGAGCACCAAGAGATGGAAGATTTATTGAAGTATTAGGACACTATAACCCAAGTTCTAAAGAATTAAAACTTGAAAAAGAATTAATTTTAAAATGATTAAATATTGGAGCAGTACCAACTGAAACTGTTAGAACATTATTGAAAAAAGAATCAATTTTAAGCGAATTCGCTGCTTCTAAAAAAGCAAAATAGTATGAAAATTAACTTTTTGACACTATTTCCGAATTATTTCGAAATATTTAAAAGTGAATCTATAATTGCAAAAGCAATTGAAAAAGGAATCATCGAAATAAACATCATAGATATAAGAAAATTTTCACAAAACAAACATAAAAAAGTTGATGATCAAATTTTTGGTGGTGGTCACGGGATGCTTTTACAAATAGAACCAATTGATTTAGCGCTGCAAACAGTTGGTGGTAAAAAAATTGTTATGAGCCCACAAGGAAAAGTTTTTAATCAACAAAAAGCAAGAGAATTATCTAAAGAAAAAGAGATAACAATAATTGCAGGTAGATATGAAGGTTTTGATGAAAGAATTATTGATTATTTAATTGATGAAGAAATTTCAATAGGTGATTATGTCTTGACGGGTGGAGAATTACCTGCTATGATAATTGCTGATTCTGTAATCAGATTGGTTGAAGGTGTTATAAAGGAAGAATCCCATTTAAATGATTCTTTTGAAAATGAAGGATTATTAGATTATCCACAATATACCAGACCTAGAAATTATAAAAATATGTTAGTTCCAGAAGTTCTTTTTAGTGGTCATCACAAAAAAATAGAAGAATGGAAAAAACAAAAACAAATTGAAAAAACTAAAAAAAATAGACCAGATATTTTAGAAAGGAAAGAAAATGCAAAATAAATTAATGGAAATTGTTGAAAGTTCACAATTAAGAACTGATTTACCTAAATTTAAACAAGGTGATAATGTTAAAGTTCACGTAAGAATTAAAGAAGGTTCAAAAGAAAGAATCCAAATTTTCGAAGGTTTAGTTATAGCAATGAAAAACGAAGGAACTAGAGAAACCTTTACTGTTAGAAAAGTTTCATACGGTATTGGTGTTGAAAGAACATTTCCTTTAAATTCGCCTACAATTTCTTCGATTGAAGTTGTTCGTTCAAATAAAGTTAGAAGAGCAAAACTTTACTACATGAGAGATAGAAAAGGTAAATCTGCTAGACTTAAAGAAATTAGAATTAAAAAATAATAAAACAAATATAGATGATTATTATATTATCTATATTTTTATTAAAGTTAAAATATGAAACCAAATTATTATGAAGAAATTATTGAAATAATTAACAAAGAAAAAGATCTTATAACTAAAAAAATATTAATTGAAACTGAATTAAGTGCCCCTTGAATTCCTGAAACTTACAAACAAAAATTTGAAAAAATGCTTTTTGAAACTAATCAAGAACTTCTTAAAAACACTAAAAAATTCGAAATAAAAGGGATAATAGATATTTCTTTTAATGAACTGCAAACCGCTTTAGAAAACGCTAATGAAGAAACTTTTAATGCTTGTTTAGAATTTATCAAATTCACAAATACAGAGAAATATAGTTCAATTTTTGAATCAATATTCAATAGTAAAAAGTTGACTTTATTATCTAAAAACAAAATTTTATTAATTTTGCTTGATAAAGAAGATAATTTAACTTTCAACTTTGATTATGAAAATGAAAAAACTCAAATTCACACAAAAACATTCAATGAAAATTTTATATTACCATTAGTCAATTCAATTAATGATTTTATTGAAACAACTTATAAAAAAGAAATGTTTAAAAAAGAGAAAGCTTATTCAATTTTTAGCAACTTTTTCCTAGAAAATCTTATAATTATAAATAGGTTCTCATTTGAATACATACAAAATGAAATTATACAAGGAGTAGAAAATGAAAAACAATAAAGAAGAAATATTTAAAAAACTAAAAGAATATATGGAAATAGAAGGTGTTTCTAGAAGAGAAGAAAAAGTAGCAAATAAACTAAAAAGCAACACTATGAGTGAAAATTTAAATTATGAATATGATAATTTTGGTTCACTTATTATCACCAAAAAAAATCATAATCAAGGACCTAAAATTATGGTTACAGCTCATATGGATGAAGTTGGTTATACTGTTCTTGATATTCTAAAAAATGGACAAGTTAGAGTTGCAACCATTGGTGGTATATGAGCTAATGTTATAATAGGAACAAAAGCAAAACTTGTAACTAGCGAAAATAAAGAATTTTACGGGGTTTTTGGTCATACTTCTATTCATGTTTTGGAAAGAGAAAAAATTCAAAAAGCTGTAACAACAAAAGATTTATTTGTTGATTTTGGTTTTAAAGATAAAAAAGAAGCTGAAGAACAAGGTGTACAAGCAGGAGATATTATCTACATTCACGGTGAAACATTTAGATTATTTAATCAAGATTTAGTTGTTGGTAAAGCAACGGATAACCGTGCAGGTGTTACTGTTTTAGATTTTCTTGTTAATAATCTAAAAGATGAAAAATTAAATAATATACCATATTTTGTTGGAACCGTTCAAGAAGAAGTAGGAACTAGAGGTGCAAAAACTTCTGTTTCAAAAATAAATCCAGATATAGCAATCGCTATCGATACAACCGCTTCCCACGATACTTATCAAACTATCAGCGGAAGACAAAAATTAGGTGATGGTGTTGCAATTAGAGTTCAAGATCGTGGAACTATGATGGATCCAAAACTTATAGAAGTTTTAATGCAATTAGCTAAAAATAAAGGTATAAAAATTTATAAATTTGTAGCACAAGGTGGTGGAACAGATGCTGCTGAATTACAATATGGAAAAGGTGGTGTTGCTACCGTAACAATCTCAATACCACAAAGATATTTACATTCTCCACTTGGAGTTTGTGATTTAAATGATTTACAAGCAGTAATTCAATTATTAACTGAATTTTTCAAATTTATGAATAATGAAGAATATAATAAAATACAATATAAATAAGGAGCAAAAATGAATAACAAAGAACAATTATTTTTAAGATTAAAAGAATACATGGAAATAGAAGGTGTTTCTAGATACGAAGACCAAGTTGTAGAAGCATTAAGAAAAAACACTAAAGATGCTAATGTAGAATATGCAAGAGATAGAATGGGAAGTGTTATTATAACTAAAAAAGATCATAATCATGGACCAAAAATTATGCTTGCTGCACATATGGATGAAGTTGGTTTTTCAGTTCTTGAAATTTTAGAAAACGGACAAGTTAGAGTTGTAACCATTGGTGGGGTATGACCTAATGTGGTAGTGGGAACAAAAGCTAAACTTATAACTACCGAAAATAAAGAATTTTACGGGGTTTTCGGTCATACTTCCATTCATATTTTGGAAAATGAAAAAATCCAAAAAGCTATAAACATTAAAGATTTATTTATTGATTTTGGCTTCAAAGACAAAAAAGAAGCTGAAGAACAAGGGATTCAAATTGGTGACAGAATTTATATGCATGGAGAAACATTTAGATTATTTAATCCTGATTTAGTTGCTGGTAAAGCAATGGATAACCGTGCAGGTGTTACAGTAATTGATCAAATCATTAACAGACTAAAAGATGAAAAATTACCAAATAGACCTTATTTTGTTGGAACAGTTCAAGAAGAAGTGGGAAGTAGAGGAGCAAAAACTTCTGTTTCTATAATTGAACCAGATATCGCTTTTGCAATTGATACTGGAGCTTCCCACGATACTTATCAAGCAATTACTGGAATTCCTAAATTAGGAGCAGGAGTTGCAATTAATGTTCAAGATTTTGAAACATTAATGGATCCAAAATTAGTACAAATTTTAATGAATTTAGGTAAAAAACACAACATTCCAGTTTATAAATATGTAGCACAAGGTGGTGGAACAGATGCTGCAGAACTACAATATGGAAAAGGTGGTGTTCCAACAATTAGTTTATCAATTCCACAAAGATATTTACATTCACCTTTAGGAGTTGCTTCATTATTCGATATTGAAGCAATGATTAATTTAATGGTTGAATTTTTAAAAATATTTGATGAAAAAATGCTTGATTCTATTAGATATAAATAAAAAACAAAATTCTTATTTTTAGGAGAATTTTTTGTTACTTTTAAATAAAAATTAATTTTAATTATATAATATAACTAATGGAGTAAATATATGAAAAACAAATTAATTTTTTTAAATACTATTTTAGTTTCAACAATTCCTTTTTCTTTTGTTTCTTGTGTAAAAATTTTTGATTCTGAAAACCAAGAAATTAAAGAAGAAAAACAATATAGAATGCAAGATGTTTATGAGTTTGGAAATTTATTAAGCAAATATCAAGATGATAATAATATAAAGAAAATTGAAGATCCGCATTTTATGATAAATTTAGAAAAATATAAACATTTTAATTATCAAAAAAAACCTTATGAAAAGCAAGCTTATCAAATTATAAAAAATGGTTATACAATAATTTATTCTTTTAATGAATTACAAGAAAGTTTTTTAAACTTTTTCAACAAATCCTTTTGAGAAAATTTATACAATCAAAATCCAGAATTAGATAAAAATAATTATCATAGTTTGAGTGAAGAAAAAATTCAAGAAATAAATAAAAAAGAATTTGAAAAGCACTATTTAAACGGTGTAAGTTCAGAAGAATTTTTTGCAAATAATAATTTAATTTTGTCACAACCTTGATACTGAGGAATGTCTAGCGGTATTTATTATTCATACTTAATTCCTTTTTTTGAAAATCATACAAATAAACTTATCTTAAAAAAAGTTGAAGCAATGGATTTACCAATTAAAACAATAGATCTTGCAAATAGTACTTACTTCAAATCAATATTAGAAATTTTAAAAATAAATAAAAATCAAAAAGTTGAAATAATAGATACTCCCATTGATGAAAAAGAAGCAGAAAGATTATTTGAATTTCTTAAGAAAAAATACGATGTAAATAATGGAGAAAAAGAAAATTCATAGGACTTTAGGTTCTATGTTTTTTTCAAATTAGTATTAATTTACACAAAAAACAAATTTTTATAAAGGAAAATTGCTTTTTTTAGTAAAATTTTATTGCAAACATTTGTTTGTAGTTTCCTGACTGGGATAATTACCCAACCGGATGTAAAAGCCATCGTACTCATAGAGCATGATCGGGCGGAATTCCCGAGCCGACAGTAAAGTCTGAAGATAGTTATTACTAAATGTTATACTTTTTAATTTCAGTGAAACTTAATTTTTGAAAAGAGGAAAAAATGAAACATAAATTAGATTATTATGCTGCTAATTATTTTTTTAAAGCAAAGCAAATTATCGAAAAATTTAACCCGAATTCAATTGTTACTTTACAGTTCTTTCAAAGACATGATAATTCAATTTTAGGTGGAATGAACGAAGCTTTAGAATTGCTAAAAAATAATACAGATACTTCTAAATATTCTATAAAATATTTACCTGAAGGTTCAATTATAAATAATAAAGAAGTTGTTCTTGAACTAGAAGGAGAATATAAATATTTTGGAATTTACGAAGGTATAATTGATGGAGTTTTAGCAAGAAGTACTTCTATTGCTACTAATGCAAAAAGATGTATGGAAGCAGCACCAACAAAAGAAATTGTCTTTATGGGAGATCGTTCAGACCATTATTCTAATCAAGAAAGGGATGGAATAGCTGTTGAACTTGCTGGTATAACTTCTCACTCCACAAATGCAGGAGCAAGAGGTAAAGAAGAAGTGGTTTTTGGTTCGATTCCACATGCATTAATACAGAATTTTAACGGGAATTTAGTTGAAGTAATGAAATATTACTATGAACTTTTTCCAGATGAACCATTAATAGCACTTGTTGATTTTCACAACGATGTTATTAGCGATTCTTTAGCAGTTTTAAAAGAATTTAAAGAAAAACTTTTCGGTGTAAGAGTTGATACTTCTAAAGCCGTTAGAGACAAGATGTTTAAAAATAATGAAAATGAATTTGGAGTTACTCCAAATCAAATTAAAAACTTAAGAAAAGCACTAGATGAAAATGGTGGAAAACATGTAAAAATAATTGTGTCTTCTGGTTTTGATCCTGAAAGAATAGCAATGTTTGAAAAAGAAAATACACCAGTTGATTCTTATGGAGTAGGTGAGTTTATGCTAACCATAAATAATACTTTCAGTGCTGATGCAACTAAAATTAATGGAAAATTATTAGCTAAAGAAGGAAGAAAATACTCTGAAAATCCAAGGTTAATAAAATTTAATTAAATATATGAATAAAAAAATAGTTTTAAATTCTTTAGGTTATGATTCTAACTTGTATATTTATCAAGATAAAAATATGTTTAATTATTCAGTTGATACAATATTATTAGGTAATTTCATAACTATAAATAGAAAAGTTAAAAATATTCTTGAAATAGGAACAAATAATGCTGCTTTATCTATTTTCATTTCTGAAAGGGATGAAAATATATTAATAGATGCTCTAGAAATTCAAGAAAAAGCCCTAAATTTAGCTAAAAAAAATGTTGTTCACAATAAAAAAGAAAAACAAATTAATTTAATTTTGAATGATTTTAATCTTTTTTATAAAGAACACAATAAAAATCAATTACAAAAATATGATGCAATAGTTTGCAATCCGCCTTTTTATAAAATAGACAAAAATACGCAAAAAACAAAGATAAATGAAGAATTACTGATTGCAACACATGAAATAAAATTAAACTTAGAACAAATTATTTTAGGAAGTTCCAAAATAATTAAAGAAAAAGGGTATTTAAGTTTTGTTTTACCTATAGAGAGACTTGTGGATTGTTTTGAATTATTGAGAAAATACAAATTCGAACCAAAAAGAGTTCAATTTGTATTACCAAGAGAAAATGAAAATCCTAAATTTGCTTTAATTGAATCTAGATTTCAATCTGGTTGGGGGACTTTTTTTGAAAAAAACATTTATTTACATATTAACGATAAAAGCAAACATGAATACAGAGATGAAGTTAAAGAACTTTATAAACCAATAAAAACAAGGAGATAAAATGAAAAAAACATTTTTTATTACAACGCCTATTTATTATCCTTCGGGGAATCTTCATATAGGACATTTATATACAACTACTCTTGCATGAGTTTTTGCAAACTACAAGAAAAATAGAAAATATGATGTAAAAATGTTGACTGGTTCAGATGAACATGGATTAAAAATACAACAAAAATCAAAAGAAAATAATCTAGAACCACAAAAATACGTTGATATGCAAGTTCAAAAATTTAAAGATCTTTGAGAATTAGCACAAATTGACTATGATTATTTTTCTAGAACCACAAACACAAATCATAAGGAAGTTGTTTTAAATGTATTTAATTCTTTACTTTCTAAAGGAATTATTTATAAAGATAAATATAAAGGTTTATACTCTGTTAGTTCCGAAGAATTTTTAACTATTACACAAGCTAAAGAAAAAAACGGTAAATTAGTTCATCCAGTTAGTGAAGATGAGTTAGTTGAAGTTGAAGAAGAATCTTATTTTTTTAAAATGTCTCAATTTCAAGAATGATTACTTGAATATTGAAAAAACAATGAAAACTTTATTTTTCCAAAACAAATAATAAAAGAATTAGAAAATAATTTCTTAGAAAAAGGATTAGAAGATCTCTCTGTTACAAGAATTTCTTTTGATTGAGGAATAAAACTACAAAACGATCCAAAACACGTCATTTACGTTTGATTAGATGCTTTATTTAATTATGTAAGTGCTCTTAATTTTAGTTTAAAAAATGATTCTGATTTTAAGAAATATTGAGAAAATGGAGATGAAATCGTTCATATAGTAGGTAAAGAAATAACAAGGTTTCACTGTATTTACTGACCAATTATGTTAAAATCAATGGATTTAAAACTACCTACCACAATTTTAAGTCATGGTCTTATTAGAGATGCTAATGGTATTAAAATGTCCAAAAGTTTAAACAACGTAGTTGATCCTATTGAATTAATTAACAAATATGGAGCAGAACCAGTAAAATACTACTTATCTACACAAATTATTATGGGACATGATGCTAATTTTGATGAAGAACAATTCAAAAATGTTTACAACTCTCATTTAGCTAATAATTTTGGAAATTTATTATCAAGAACAATCGCAATGATTCACCAATCTTTTAATGTACCATTAAAATATAAAAAAGAACAACTAACAGACTTAGAACAAGAAATTTTTTCTGAAATACTTAATACCAAAAAAGAATTTTGCAATGAAATGGACTCTTTTAAAATTGATAAAGCTTATAAAGAAGTTTTTAATCTATCAAAAAAATTAAATGGTTATATTGATTTAACTCTTCCATGAACTTTAAAAGATAATAAAGAAAGATTGGAAGTTGTTTTAAATACTCTTTTAAACGGAATTTATGCTATAACTTGCTTTATGTCTTCTATTTTAAAAAACAAAGCGAATTTAGCTCTTCAACAATTAAATATTGAGTCAATTGATTTTGATAATATAGGAAAATGAGAACTTTTTGATAATACACTAACTCAAAAAGGTGAAATACTTTTTGAAAGAATTAAATAATAAATTCTATAAAATTTTTATATTTGGTTAAAACTAAATTGGCATATATTAATGAATTTGGAACTATTTTCAAATTACTATTTTGAGATAAACGAACATTAAAAACATTGTTTTTAATGTTTTTTATTTCCTTTATAAATAAAAGTGTTTCTTTATCTTCATCTTTTAAATAAGTTTTTTTAATTATAATATAACTGCTTTTTTTAATAGATAAAAAAGTGTTTGTATCTATCTCAAAATTTAATTCTTTCTTATTATTTACTGTAATAGAAATAGGAATTTGCTCATTTTCTTTTATATTTGTTATTACAAATATAGAAATAATAAATATAAAAAATAAAAGTATGGATAAAAATATTATTAAATTATTTTTCTTTATCAAGATCAAAAATCTCACTTTCATTTAAATATTTGTTAGAATGAGAAACTTCTATAAAAATTGCTTCTTTTTGAAAATTTAAAATTATTTTCTTTAAAATTTCAAAATTTTCCATTGATATATTTTCAAAAGCTTCATCCAATAAAATCAAATCGAATTCTTGACACAAAAGCTGTAAGATAGATATTATTTGTTTTTGTCCTTCTGAAAAATTAACCCAATTTTCCTTTATTTCTGTTTTTAAATCTATTTGTCATTTAATAAATAATTTATCCAATTCATAAAAACTATAATTGTTTAGAAAAGTATCAACTTTTTGTGGATTATATTTAGTAATATAACCAAATACATCTATACTAGATGAAAAACTTTCCTTATTAATATAAATTATCTTTTTTCTTAATTCACTTTTATCAAAATGTAAAATTGGTAAATTATTTATTTTAAAATTTGATTCTAAATCTAAGTTTAAAATTTTCAATAAAGTAGATTTTCCTGAACCATTTTGCCCTTTTAAAATTAAATTATTATTGATTTCTAAATTATTAATTTTTAATATTGATTTAATATTATTAGGTTTATAATCTATATTTTCAAGTTGAATAGACTTTATTTTTTCAATTAAATGAGTACCATTTTTTTCTTTTTCAATAAATAAAATGAATTTTAATAAATCATACTCTTCTAAAAAAATTGGATAATACACTATTAAATCTGAAATACTATTCAAGGGATTTACAAAAGCAGCAAAAAAAGTTATAAATAAAATCATATCACCGAGTTTGAATTCCCCTTTTATAACAAATAAAGCACAAATAAAAGTTAGTATTATTGGTAAAAACTCAATTAAAAATTTTTGGAAATTTTTAAAAATAAAATTAATTTTTCATAAGTGAAAATCTTTTTCTTTCAGTTTTTTATATTTGCTTTCAAAATCTTTATTAATCATTTTGTAAAAATCTTCTTTTTTTAGTTTATCAAAATTTGTAATTACTTTATAATAACTAGAATTTAATGAAGCATTGCTTTTTAAAATATCATTATATTTTGAATTAACTACTTTTTTCTCTATAAAGGAAAACATAAAGAAAATAAAACCTATTAAGAAAGTTATCAAGAATAATTTTCAATTTAAAAACAAAATAATGAAAAATGCAAAAATAAAAGTGGAAATTTCAGAAACTAGTGTAAAAGCAAAGTTTGATATAAAAGAAGCAAAACTTGGTATTATATTAAATCTTTTTATATAGTCTGAAGTATCTAATTTAAATAATTGTGAGTTCTGAGCACTTTTAAGAGAAAAAATAAAATTTTTCATAATGTTTTCTTCTATGACCATCTGCAAATTTTTTAAAAATAAGCTTTTTAAGATGTTTTGCAAAAATCTAAATAACAAAATTCAACCAAAAACAATAGTTAACTTAATCAAAATGCTAATATTATTAAAATAAATTGCTTTATTTATAACGTTTTTTAAAAAGAAAGAACTAGAAAAAGTAAGGATTGAACAAACTATAATTAACAAAAAAATAGTAATACTTTTTTCGTTTCAAATATACAAAAATAAAGGATTTTTCTGTTTAATTGCTTTTGTTTTAGGATCAAAAATTTTTTCTGTTGTAAGAATTATATTTACAAATATTTTTTTAAAAAATTCAATTTCTATTTTTCTTTTACCTACAAGCGGATCTAGTAAATAAACAAAATTTTTATCTATTTTTAAAAAGATTACATAGTGATTTAACTCGCCTTCGTTTATTAAAATAATAGAAGGTTTCTCTGATTTTAAATTTGAAAGTGCTTCAAAATCAATATGAAATGCTTCTAATTTTATTCCGTGTTTTTCTGAAAGTGTTTGCAGATTTTTTATCACTATTCCATCTTGATTATAAAAGGTTTCTTTTTTTAAATCAGATAAATTTATCCATTTTGAGTGGTAATAATGATAAAGTGATTGCAAAACTACTAGTCCACAGTCCTTTATATCTTCTTGTTTCCTTATTTTCATATTTAATATTTCCAAAAAAGAAGATTTATACTTCAAAAAAGAAAAAATTAGGAAAAATAGGTATTTTTTCTCAGATAACAATGTGTTATAATTATTAATTATGTTAATAAATAAAAGTCAAAAAAATATAAATGTATCTTTAGATGATACACAAAAAAAATTAAAAAATAGAATGGTGTTTTACTCTCTATTATGACTAACTTTTGGATTAGCAGTTATATTTTTACTTTCCTATGCAACAATTGCTATAGAAGCAGTAAAAACAGCTTATTTAAATTTAATATTTAGATTAGCTGTTTCTAATCTTTACTGATTAATTCACTTAGTCATAATTTTAGTATGTTTTGCATTAATAAGTTATCTAGCTCGCAATAGTGAAACGAAAAATATATTTTTATTAGTTGCAGCTTATATTGTTACTATACTACTTCAATCATTTTGAATACCTATCATTATTTTACAAGTAGTCAACACAGAACAAGCTAATGCGATTTCATATATATTATTAGCTATGTTAATTCCTACTTTATCAATTGCAGTTTTTGGATTTTTAGGATATTTCAATATAATTGATTTTTCTAAATTAAGAATATTTGTTTATATTGGTGTTGTTATGATGTTGGTTTTATCTATAATTACTTGATTTATTTCTAATAACGTTATTATTACAGTCATTTCAGTAATAAGTATAGCTGTTTCTTGAATTTTAATAGGATTCAACTTTAACATAATTCAAAGAGAAGCTTCAATTATCATCTCTACCAATTTTGATGAACAAGAAATAAAGTCAATAATGTTAAAAAGATCTTTACTTTTTGGTTTAAACTTACTTTTATCATTTATAAGAATCTTTTTAGACATTTTATTTATAGTTAAAAAATAAAAGAAATATCGACTAGATATTTCTTTTTTATTCTAAAATAACTATTTTTCCTTTATAAAACTTATTTTTTATCAAATAATTTTAAATAATTTCCATAACCTTCTTTTTCCATTTTATCTAATGGAATAAATCTTAAAGAAGCAGAATTAATACAATATCTTAAACCGCCTTTATCTTTAGGTCCATCAGTAAAAACATGTCCCAAATGAGAATTAGCATTTTTACTTTTTACTTCTACTCTAATCATATTGTGAGAAAAATCATTGTGTTCAGTAATTATATCTTTTTCAATGGGTTTGGAAAATGCAGGTCAACCACAACCAGAATCATATTTATCATCAGATTTAAATAAAGGAGTTCCATCTACTATATCAACATAAATACCCTCTTCAAAATGCTTATCATATTTATTTGTAAATGGTCTTTCAGTATAACCTTCTTGTGTAACTTTGTATTCAAGATCGCTTAATTCTTTTAATCTTTTTTCTTTATCTATTTTTTCCATTGTTCCTTCTTTCTTTTTTTATTATAGAACAAAAATATTAAATATATACAAAAAATATAATTAAAATACTATTTTTAAAGTTTTCTTAAATTTTATGCAAAGAAAGGTATATAATGAAAATATAAAAATAAAAAGGGGATTCTTTTCAAATGAAATTAAAACAGATTCATCTATTTAGTTTATATTCAATTATATTTAAATTAACTTTTGTCATTTGCTTCATATTATCTTTTTTATCTTTATTTGACAAAATTAGCACAAGAATTATAACTTTAGTATCTTTATTTTTTACTTGATTTTATTGTTTTGTAGTCATGGTGTTTTTATTTTTTTATCAGTGATTATGAATTTCTAAAATGAATAAAAAAGTAAATAAATTCTTGTTTTCTTTTTTTCCTTTAATATTTTATATAAAAAATAAAAATAATATTGATTTTGCATTTGATAAAAAATGAAATATTAAAAAATATATACAAAACTTTTTTATCTTCTTTGGTTTGCTCTTTTTAATAATTGTTATTCTTTTTGCAATAGGAACTTTTTTGCCAAATCCTGTAAAAAAAGATGATATTTATTTATCAGGAATATTAGGTTCTTTAATACCTATGAGTATAATTTTAATAATTATTGTACCGGTTGAATTATTAAATCATAAACAAATTAAAAGATAATTAATTAGTCAAAAAATTTCCATTTATGCTTTTGTAAGTATAAATGGAAATTTTATCTCCTCTTTCCCAGTTAATAGCAAAAATTTAAAAAATCAACCATTTTTTGATTGATTTTATTGTTTTTCATTTTTCTTTATACTATTTTTGTTATTATAAAATATTTTAATTTTCTGATAAACCATCAATTTTTGCAATCGCCTTAATTGAATCTTTTTCTCTTAAAGAAATAATTTTAACACCTTTTGTATTTCTAGAAGTCTCTGCAATTTGAGAAAGGGATGTTCTGATAGCAATTCCTTGTTTTGTTAAAATAAGAATTTCTTCGTTTCCTTTAACATTTCCAATATAAGTTAATTTCCCTGCTTTTTCACTATTAATAGTTCTTACACCTTTAGCACCACGAGCAGTGATTCTATACTCATCAATTAAAGTTTTTTTACCAAAACCTAATTCACCAAGAGCTAAAATATATTGTCCTTCAGCAGTTGTTGAAGCACCTACTACTTCATCATCTTGTTCAAGTTTTATTGCTCTAACTCCTTCAGACTGTCTTCCTGTGCTTCTTAATTCATCACTTAAGAAACGAACAACATTTCCATTTGATGCTCCAATAATGATTTCTTCACCATCTTTAACAACAAATGCTCTTTTTAGTTCATCTCCTTCTTTTAGACCAAGTGCAATTTTTCCATTTGCATTAATTCTTTCATAGTTACTAATTTCTGTTTTTTTAATAATTCCTTTTTTAGAAACTGTTACTAAATAAGTACCTGAATTATATTCATTAATAGATAACATTGAAATTACTTTTTCATCCTTTTGAATTCCTATTAAATTAATGAAAGGAATTCCTTTACCTTGTTTGCTTTGTTCTGGTATTTGATATGATCTTAATCTATAAACTTTTGCCAAACTTGTAAATATTAATAAATCAGTATGTGTATTAGTAATTAAAATAGAACTTAAGTTGTCATCTTCATAAGTAGAAGCAGTGTTTGAACCAACTCCACCTCTATTTTGTGTCTTGTATTCATCGATATTTATTCTTTTTACATAACCATTATTTGTTAATGTTATAGCAACATCTTGAGATGGAATTAAATCTTCATCTTGAATAGTTCCTACTTCTGTTGCAGTAATTTCAGTTCTTCTTTCATCAGCAAAATTTTCTTTTACTTCCTGTAATTCTGAAACAATTAAGTTAATTAATTTTTCTTTTGAATCTAATATTTCTTTAAGTTCTTTAATTTTTTGATATAACTCTTCCATTTCATTAACTAGTTTTTCAACAGCTAAACCAGTTAATCTGCTTAATCTCATTTCAATAATAGCTTTGGTTTGAATTTGAGTTAAATTAAATCTTGCAGCGAGTTTTTCTTGTGCTTCTGCATCGGATTTAGATGATTTAATAATTTTAATTACTTCATCAATATTTTCAATAGCTATTTTCAATCCTTCTAAAACATGAACTCTTTCTTCTGCTTTTTTAAGGTCAAATTGCAATCTTCTAGTGAATACATCAATTTGATGCTCTAAATAAACTTCTAATGCTTCTTTAAGATTTAAAAGTTTTGGTTCTCCTTTCACTAAAGCAATCATATTAATAGAATAACTAACTTGTAAAGATGTATATTTAAAAAGATTATTAAGTACTACTTCAGGGATAAATCCTTTTTTAATATCGAAAACAACTCTTATTCCTTCTCTTGACGTTTCATCTCTAATATCAGAAATTCCATCAAGTTTTTTTTCTTTAATTAATTGAACAATTTTTTCAATTAATATAGGTTTTTTGATTTCATAAGGGATTTCATAAACTATTATTTTACTTTTTCCATTTTTTAATTCTTCAATTTTTGCTTTTGATCTTAAAATAAAGGAACCTCTACCAGTTTCATAAGCTTTAGTAATACCACTTTGTCCTAAAATCATAGCTCCTGTTGGAAAATCTGGTCCTTTTATATGTTGCATTAATTCATCAATTGAAATTTCTGGATTTTTAGCTAAAGCAATAGTGGCATCAATAACCTCTCCTAAATTGTGTGGTGGTATAGTTGTTGCCATCCCTACTGCAATACCAGTAACACCAGAAACTAATAGGTTTGGAATTTTAGAAGGAAGAATTGTTGGTTCACTTTCAGAACCGTCATAGTTAGGCATAAAATCTACTGTATCTTTTTTAATGCTTTCTACCATTAAAGAAGCAATTTTAGACATTCTTGCTTCTGTATAACGCATCGCAGCTGCTGCATCTCCATCAATAGAACCAAAGTTACCATGCCCGTCAATTAATGGATATCTTAATGAGAAATCTTGAGCCATACGAACCATTGAATCATACACAGAAGAATCACCGTGTGGGTGATATTTACCTAAAACATCACCAACAATTCTAGCTGATTTTTTATGTGCAACACTATGGGTAATACCAAGTTCGCTCATACCGTAAAGAATTCTTCTGTGAACTGGTTTTAAACCATCACGAGCATCTGGAAGAGCACGAGAAACAATAACAGACATTGCGTATTCAAGAAATGAATTTCTCATTTCATCTGAAATAGGTTTAGGAATTATTCCACCTGCTTCATTTTCTATAATTTGAGAAGAAACCACATATTCTTCTTTATCTTGTGGTGCTACTTCCTCTTCATCACTTTCTTCTGCTGTTTCTTCTTTAAAAACAGTTTCCATTTCTTCGTCATCTAGAATATATTTTTCTTTTTCATCTTTATCATTAAAAAACATATTACCTCACTTACTTTAATAATCTTTTTAAATAATTTTTATTTAAATTATAGCAAAAAAATGCATTTTTTCATTTTATTGCTCTTTTTTCTATACTAATTTTTATATTTTAGTATCATTAATTTATCAATAAAAAATAAGGAGAAAATATGAAAAAAGAAGTTTTTATAGCAGGTGGATGTTTTTGAGGAGTAGAAGCTTATTTTTCAAGAATTAAAGGTGTTATTCAATCTGAATCTTATTATATAAATGGAGACTTTGAAGGAGTAACTTATAAAGAAGTTTGTTCTGGTTCAAAGCATGCTGAAGCAGTTAGAGTTATTTATGATGATGAACAAATAGATGAAAAAACTATATGAGAATTATATTTAAATATTATTGATCCTTACTCTCTAAATAAGCAAGGAAATGACAAAGGAACACAATATAGAGTTGGAATTTATTCAAATGATCCAATTGTTTTACAAATATTTGAAGATTTAAATAAAGAATTTATTAATAAAGAAAATAAAGAAAATTACATTGAATTTGATAAAGTTTATGACAAAACAAAAGCTGAAGAATATCATCAAAAATATCTTGAAAAAAATCCTTTGGGTTATTGTCATATTAATCTTTATTCTATTCCAGAAAAATTACTAAAAGATGAATACAAAAATAAATAATTTTATTTATTAAATAATATTATTAAAAATCAAAAATACAGGAAATTCCTGTATTTTCATTTATTTTTTTTAATTTGAAGATTCATTTAAATCAAAAGTTTGTGTATATACTTTATTGGTTGAATCCCCTTCTATTTTATATTTAAAAGTTAGTATTTTAGTACTTGCATCATATACAGCATCATTTGTAATGGAAGGAAATTTATTAACATTGTCAAAGTTTCCTTTTAATTCTGAAACTCTTTTAATTTGTGATAGATTTAATCCTTCTTTTGCAACAAAAATTTTGTTATCTTCTCTTCTGTTTCCACCAAGGATTCCTATAAAATTGCTACTTGAATAATATTGAAGACCTTTGAAAGAAGGATTTGTTAAACTTGATAATTTATTTAAAAATCTAGATTTTCAATCGTCAAAAGCTGGAACTAAAGCATTTTCATACATATTTTGATCTATTGAGTTATTTTCTGAAGGTTCTTCAGAATCTGAATTTTTAGGATTTGTTGGTTCTGTTACTGCTGGTTCACTTTGTCCTTGTTCTCCACTATTATCTGATGGGGTTTGTGGATTTTCGCCTTGCGTAGGTTCTGGAGAATTACCTTGACTTTGTAAATTTTGATCATTTTTTGAAGTTGCAGGTTCTTCTGAATTTTGAGTTGATGATTTTGAATCAGGATTTTCATTATTTGGATTTTTATTTGTAGTTACTGCAGTTGTAGTTTTTTCATCATCTATATTTGTTTTATTTTCTGGTTCTTTATTTTCATCAACAGGTTTATTAAATATAATAGTTTGTGAATATTCTTTATTAGTTTCATCATCTCTTACTTTATATTTGAAAATTAAAGTAGAAGTTGCTTCATCTCAAGAAGCATCACGATATCTTTTGATTTCTTTAGGATTGCTTGGAATTATAACTTGTCTAATTTTCTCTATATCCAAACCTTCTCTTGTAACAAAAATTTCATTATCAGTTCATCCAAGACCAATTAATCCAAAGAATTTATTTGTTGCATAATATTGAATTCCTGTAAAACCATATTTCTTTAAATTTTTAAATCAATTGATTTGTGAATTTTCATTTTTAAATACTAAAGCATTACTGTAATCAATATTTACTTTTTGAGTTTGTTTAACAGGGTTTGCTTGTGTAGTTGGGGTGGTTGGAGAAGGTGTTGTAGTAACTGATATAACATTCTTTTCTTCTTTTTTTGATTCTTGTGCATTACAAGAAATAAAAGTTATTGAACTTAAGGTTGTTATTCCTAATGGTAATAATTTTTTAAATAAATTCTTTTTCATAATTCCTCTTTTCTTTATTTTTCTGTATATTTGTATTTTTTAGGGTAAAAAAACATAGAATTTTTGTTATTCTAAAATTCTATGTTTTAGAAGATTATTCTTCATCTGCTTTAATAGCACGTTTTTTAATAATTACATCTGCAATTTGTTTTGGTGTTACTTCATAGTGATCAAATTGCATTTGATATGTTCCACGACCTGAAGTCATAGATCTTAATTGAGTTGAGTAACCAAACATTTCTGATAATGGAACATCTGCTCTAATAATGTTTGCTCCATCACTTCTTGTTTCTTGCTCTTTAACTTGACCTCTTCTACGAGATAAGTCTCCCATAACATCTCCTGAATAATCTGCAGGAACAACAACAGAAACGTCCATAATTGGTTCTAATAAAACAGTACCAATAGCATCTTTTGCTTTTGTTAAAGCTTTAGAAGCTGCTATTTTATATGCCATTTCTGATGAATCGACATCATGGTATGAACCATCAAATAAAGTAGCTTTAATATCTATCATTGGATAACCTGCTAAAATACCAGCAGCCATTTTATCTTCAAGTCCTTTTTGAATTGATTTAATATATTCTTTAGGAATTTTTCCACCAACAATTTTATCTATAAATTCAAAACCACCATCTGGATTTGGTTCAAATTTAATTCAAACATGTCCATATTGTCCTTTTCCACCAGATTGTTTGATGTGTTTTCCTTCAACTTCTGCTGATTTTGTAATTGTTTCACGATAAGATACTTGTGGTGCACCAACTGTTGCTTCTACACCGAATTCTCTTTTTAAACGATCAACAATAATATCTAAGTGTAATTCACCCATTCCAGCAATAATAGTTTGCCCTGTTTCATCATCTGTTCAAGTTCTAAATGTAGGATCTTCATTTGCTAATTTTTGTAAACCAATTGATAATTTTTCAGTTGCAGCTTTTGAAGCTGGTTCTAATGCTTGAGAAATAACAGGTTCTGGAAATACCATTTTTTCTAAAACAAAATGCTTTGATTTTTCAGAAATTAAAGTATCACCTGTAACTGTATCTTTTAGACCTACAGCAGCACCGATATCTCCTGCTCTTACTTCATCGATTTCTTCTCTTGAATTAGCATGCATTTCTAAAATACGTCCAACTCTCTCTTTTTTATCTTTAGTTGAGTTATATACGTATGAACCTTTTTGTAAAACTCCTGAATAAACTCTAAAGAATGTTAAAGTTCCAACAAATGGGTCATTCATAATTTTGAATGCTAATGCTGAAAAATCATAATCATCTGAAGCCGGAACTTCTACAACTTCATCCCCTATATATCCTTTAATAGCAGGTACATCTAAAGGTGAAGGTAAATAATCAACAACTGCATCAATCATTTTCTTAACACCTTTATTTTTAAATGATGTTCCACAAACTACAGGGAAAAATTCTGAAGTTAATGTTGCTTTTCTAATTGCTTGTTTTAATCTATCAGCTGAAATTTCTTCACCTTCTAAAGCAAGCATCATTATTTCTTCATCAAAATCTGCTACTGCTTCTACTAATTCTGCTCTCATTTTTTTAGCTTTATCTAATAAATGAGCTGGAACTTCGATTTCTTTAGCAATTTCTTCTTTTTCTCCATCGTATTCAAATGCTTTCATTTCTACAAGGTCAATTAATCCTTTATAGTCATTTTCAGCACCAATATTTAATTGGATAGCAACCGCGTTACCTCCAAGTCTTTCTTTAACTGAACGGATTGAAGCTTCAAAATCAGCTCCTGCTTTATCCATTTTGTTAACATAAACAATTCTTGGAACTTTATAATTTGTTGCTTGTCTTCAAACTGTTTCTGTTTGTGGTTCTACTCCTGATTGAGCATCTAAAACCGCAACAGCACCATCTAATACTCTAAGTGAACGTTCAACTTCAACAGTGAAGTCAACGTGTCCTGGTGTATCGATAATGTTAATTCTTTTATCTTTTCAAAAAGCTGTTGTAGCAGCAGAGGTAATTGTAATCCCTCTTTCTTTTTCTTGTTCCATTCAGTCCATTTGTGAACCACCATCATGAGTTTCACCAATTTTGTGGATTTTTCCTGTATGGAATAAAATTCTTTCTGTTGTTGTGGTTTTACCTGCATCAATGTGAGCCATTATACCGATGTTACGATAATCTTTAAGGTCAAATTTTCTTGCCATAATTATCATCTAAAATGTGCAAATGCTTTATTTGCTTCTGCCATTTTATGTGTATCCTCTTTTTTCTTAATTGCTCCACCGGTGTTGTTTGATGCATCGATAATTTCGTTTGCAAGTCTTAAGTCCATTGTTTTTTCTGCTCTTAATCTTGAATAATTAATTAATCATCTTAATGATAAAGTTTGTTTTCTTCTTGCAGAAACTTCCATTGGAACTTGGTAGTTTGTTCCCCCAACTCTTCTTGATCTAATTTCTAATTGAGGTGTTATGTTATTGATAGCTTGTTGGAAAACTTCTAAAGGATCTTTTCCTGTTTTTTCCTTAACAATATCAAAAGCTGAATATAAAATAGTTTGCGCTGTTGATTTTTTTCCGTCTAACATAATTGCATTTACTAATTTTGTAACTAATTTAGAGTTAAAAATTGGATCAGCTAATACATCACGAATAGGCGCTTGTTTTCTTCTTGACATTTTTTCTCCTATATTTTTTATATTATAAAATTATTATTTTTTAGGTTTTTTTGCACCATATTTAGATCTAGCTTGATTTCTTTTATTAACACCAGCTGTATCTTGTGTTCCTCTAACGATATGGTATCTAACCCCTGGTAAATCTTTAACTTTTCCACCACGAATTAAAACTACAGAGTGTTCTTGTAAGTTGTGTCCTTCTCCTGGTATATAAGCTGTAACTTCCATTCCGTTTGATAATTTAACCCTTGCATATTTTCTTAATGCTGAGTTAGGTTTTTTAGGTGTCATTGTTGCAACCCTTGTACAAACTCCACGTTTAAAAGGTGAAGGTAATTTTGTTTCTTTTTTATGTAAAGAGTTGTAACCAACTATTAGTGCAGGAGCTTTTGTTTTTCTTACTTTATTAACACGTCCTTGACTAACTAATTGTGCTATTGTTGGCATTGTCTTTCCTTTCAATTTTTAAATTTTAATTTATATATTCACAAACTTAATTATTCATAAACATTATTATTAATAATAATTAAGTGTATAAATTATATAACAACTTAGCCGAGTGTATCGAAAAAAAATTATTTTTTTTATAGTACTGTTGTTATATTAAAAAAATAAGACAACGAGTGTCTTATTTAATAAATATTTCTTTTGCTTGTTTTAGTATTTTATCTAAATTATTTTGAGCTTCAGTTTTATTTTTTTCTAATGAAAAAATGTAAAGTTTTATTTTAGGTTCTGTTCCTGAAGGACGCAATGCTGCTCAAGAATTATTTTCAAAAAATATTTGAACCATATTTTCAACAATATTATTATAACCTTTTCGATAATCAATAATTTTTGAAACTTTCAAACTAAAATTTATTTTTAAAAATGATTCTAAATAAGAGTTTATTTTTGATGGTTCCATTGAATTCAATTCTATTGAAACTACCTTGCTAAAAATAAATCCATATTTTTTATAAATATTATTTAACTCTTCTAAAAAGGAAATATTTCTTTTTTTAGATAAAATATTTAATATTAAAATTAATGATTGAAATGCATCTTTATCGAAAGAAATATCACTATTGATTAAAGATCCATAACTTTCTTCAAATGCAAAAATATGCGATTTTTCTTTATATTTATTTATTTCAGGACCTACTCATTTAAAACCTGTAGGAATAATTTGACTTTTAATATTGTGCTTATTAGCAATAATAGAAGGAAGGTTGCTTGACACAAATGAATAAATTAATAGATCGTTTTCTTTATAGTAATTTTCTTCTACTAAAAAATTGAAAATTATAGTTGCTAGTTCGTTACCAGTAAAATAATAAAATTCATTATTTGATAATTGTTCTACAAAACCAATTCTATCAGCATCAGGATCAGTTAAAATCCCATATTTAATTTTGTTTTTTTTCATTAAATCAATTAAATTAATATAAGCACTTTTTTCTTCCGGATTTGGATACGAAACAAAATTAAAGTGTTTGCTATTTTTCATTTCAGATTCTACTTTTAAAAATTTAACTGAAGTTTGTTTTTCAATCAATTTAATAACTTGAGAACCGGTTCCATGAAGTGGCGAATAAGCTATTTTAAGGTTATTATCAAACAAATTATTAGAAAAAATTCTTGATATCTCTTGAACATAAACAGGTAAATATTTATCTATACAAATTACTTTTTTATTAAAATTTATTTTTTTTGTATTTAAATTATTGTTGATTTTATTATATTTTTTAAAAAATGGAATCAATTTTTTAACTTCATCAGGAAGGATTTGAGCTCCAAATTTATTATAAATTTTAATACCATTATATTCTTTAGGATTATGAGAAGCTGTAATGTTAATACCACCTATTGCTTGTTTTTGTTTTATTAAAAAACTAACAATTGGGGTTGCAATTGGTTGTTTAGAAGTATAAACTTTTATACCATAATTTTTACTTAAAATTTGTGTTGCTAATTTTAGAAAGATAAATGATTTATTTCTATTATCTCTTCCGATAACAACTCCTTGTTGTTTTGCATTAGCAAAATTTTTTAGTAAATATCTTGCATATCCATCAATAATTCTATAAACGTGTTTAGTGTTTAGTTCACTTTCTTTATTTCCTAATTTACCACGTATACCTGCTGTTCCAAACTCTAACATATTTTCCTTATTTTAATAATTTTTCTAATTTTTCTATTGAAGGTTCAATTGTTAAATATGAACCTGAAACCAAAACATCTGCTCCGCTTTCGAAAGCGCCAGACGCAGTTTTATCATTAATACCACCATCAACCTGAATAATTACATTTAAATTATTATTATCAATAAATTTTCTTGCTTCTTCTATTTTGTTTAAAGAATTTTCAATAAATGATTGTCCGCCTTTACCTGGTTCTACAGACATAATTAATAATAAATCAAAATATTTAAGTAAATCTTTAATTTCACTAAAATCTGTATTAGGTTTAATTGAAATACCTAACTTGATTCTATTTTTATATTTTTTAACCAATTTTAGAATCTCTTCTTGATTGTCAAAAACTTCATAATGAACTGTTGCATAATCAACAACACCAATAACCTTATCAATTATTTTTTCTGGTTCATAAGCCATTATATGAATATCCATTGTATGATGTTTAGAATTATTTTTTATATTTTCTATTTCTTCAATTTCAATTGCTCTGTTTTCAACAAATTTAGCATCCATATAGTCATAATGGATTCAACTAATTCCCATATTAAATAGAATCTTAGCTACTTCTAATCTCTTTTCTTTTGTAATACTTAAAAGTGAAGGACTAATTAATTTCATTTTTTTCTCCTAAAAAATCTTTTAAAAAGTAAAGATAGTTTTCATATCTAGTTAATGGTATTTCTCCGTTTTTTACCATTAATTTAATTTTACAATATTTTTCTTCTTCCTTATAGTGAAAACAAGAGCGAAATTTACATAAATTTGCATTTAATTTAAATATTTTAAAGGCAGTTGCTATTTGATCTTTATTTAATTCTATTTCAAACGAAGAAAAACCAGGAGTATCTATTAACTTCCCTTGATTTCAATCTATCATTTGTACAACTCTAGTGGTGTGTTTACCTCTATTTAAGGATTTAGAAATGGATTGTGTTTCAAATTGATTTTCAGATAATAAATTTATTAAACTTGTTTTTCCTACACCAGTTTGCCCCATAAATACAGAAACTTTGTCCTTAAAAAGTCCAAAAAATTCTGTATTTACTTCCTTTTTATTATGATTATCAATGAAATGAATTTCATAATTTAAATTAATATAATCTTTTAAAACTTCTTTATAGTTAGAATCTAAATCAATTTTAGTAATGGCTAAAACTGGTTTAATGTTTTTGCTTTCAACAATCATTAAAAACTTATCTAAAAGCAGTGAACTAAAATTAGGTTCTTTTACAGACATTACAATAATCACTTGATCAATGTTTGCTATTTTAGGTCTTACAAAAACATTGTTTCTTTCTTTAACTTTTATCACAAAACCTAATTCGTCATATTCCACAAAATCACCAACAACAGGTGATAAATTGTCGTTTCTTAATTTACCACTTCCTCTTAATCTTATAATTTCTTTATTTTCAGTTTCCACATCATAAAAACCAGCAATTACCTTTATTACTCTTCCAATTTTTTTATTCAATACAAAATTCCTTTCTAATTTATTCTTTTATTTAGTTGACTTAATATTAAAAACTAAATAAAAGAATTAAAGTAATTATTAACAAAATTAAAATAATTACAATTACACTTATTATGACAATTGTTCCGGTTCTGGTTGCAAGCCATTCAAAAAGGTTTTTCCTTTGTTTTTGGTCAAAATTTATTATATTTTCACTTAGTCTTTCAGGTTTTAAACAAGTAGATAAATCATTATATAATTCGTTCATATTGTTATAGCGATCATATGGATTTTTAGCTAAACATCGATGAATAATGTTTATTAATCCGTGACTTGTAGTTGGTTTTAAATTCTGAATCTTTGGCAAAGATTGTTCTTTGTGTTTAGCAAGAATTTTAAGATGTGAATCTCCTGAAAAAGGAACACAACCTATTAACATTTGATAAATGACTATACCAATAGAGTAAATATCAATTTTTACAGAACCTTTTTCTTTATAATCAGCTATTTCTCCTGGCATATAATGAACAGAACCTATGACTTTATTTTCTTGTGTCAACCTTTGTGATTCATTATCTATTGCAATACCTAAATCAATTATTTTAATTTGATTTAGGTTTGTTACCATAATATTAGTGTCTTTAATATCTCTATGGAAAATACCGGCTTTGTGAATTGCTTTAATTCCTAAAGTTATTTGTTTTGCGTAATTAACAACATCTTCTTTAGAAAGCGTTCCAGATCTTTCAATAACGTTTTTTAAAATGGTTCCATCAACAAGTTCCATTGCAATTCAAAATTCCTTATTTTCTAAATCAAAACAAGAATCAATTAATCTTGCTACATAAGGTGAATCAACTTTTTTAGTTATTCTTATTTCTTCTTTAAAACGTTCAATACTTAAATCACTCATTGATTCATAATTCATAAGTTTGATTGCACACTTAAAATTATCTTTTTTTCTAACAGCTAAATAAATAACAGACATTCCACCTTTTCCTAAGGTGTTACTAATATAATAGTTTTGAAGTAGTTTTTTGTTATATGTTGGTATATTCATTATTTAATTTCCACTATTGCTACTGTTAAATTATCATTAGAATCATTAGCTAATGCTGTTTCTATAATTTTATTTGCTTTGTATTCAAGATCTTTTTCTTTCAAAAACATAATGTTTTCTAATGTTGGTTTATCAATAAAGTCATGCACTCCATCTGTAGTTTGAATTAAATAACTTTTTTCTTTTCTTTTACTTAAAGAAAGAAAACCGATTTCAGGTGTATAGCGTTTTTTAGGCCCAAGCGAAGAAGTAAGAAAAGATGCTCCAGGTAATTGTGAAGCAACTTCGAAAGAAACCTTTTCTTTTTCTATATAATAGTTCATTAAATTTTGATCACTTGAAAGTTGTTGTAAAATATCGCTATATAGATAAATTCTAGAATCACCTATATTTACAAAGGAAAGTAATTTATTTTTTTTAACAAATATGGTTGCAACCATTGTTGTACCCATGTCTAAAAGTTGTTCGTTTTCTTCTGCTGCTTTGTTCATGTTGATTATACTATCATTAATCCCTTTAGAAAATCAGTTAGTAATTGATTTTTTATCTTCTTTTATTTCTAAAGTAGAAAATAATGTTTTAAATGTGTCAACTGTTATTTGTGAAGCAATTTCTCCTGCATTATGTCCACCCATTCCATCACAAACAATTGAAAAAATTACTTTTTCATTTTCTAATATTAAAACAGAGTCTTCATTTTGAACCCTTTTGCCTTTATTTGTTTTAAAAATATAATTATCCATTAATTTCCTTTATAAAAGTTTTATTTGTTTAATTCAGAAATAATAATTTCTTTAATTTTAGAAGCAGCATTTAAAGGAATATCATTTACTACTTTGTGTAAAAATTTATCTTTTTCTTCTAATTCTAAAACTGCTTTATCAATTCTTATTTGAATTTGCTCTTCACTTTCTGTTCCCCTATTTTTTATTCTTGTATACAAATCATCCATAGAAGGTGGTAACAAGAAAATTGAAATAACAGAATCTTCTTCGTTTCTTTCTTTGTAATATTTTTTAATATTTAATGCACCGATTGTTTCTATTTCAAGTAAAGGTAAAAAACCTTCTTGATTAATTTTTTCAATTTCTGAGTAAAGAGTTCCATAATAATTATCAAAATGTTTATTTCATTCAATAAATTCATTTTTCTTTATTTTATCTTCGAATTCTTCATTAGAAATAAAGTGGTAATGTACCCCATTTATTTCCCCTTCTCTTGGTTTTCTTGTTGTAGCTGAACAAGATAACTTTAATTTTAATTCATTATTCTCAAATAAAATTTTTTCAATGGTACCTTTTCCAACCCCAGAAGGACCAGCTAAAATTACTAACTTATTTTTTTTCATATATTTCCTTTATTATTTCTTACCTAAAAAATAAATATAAGTTTTACCGTATTTTTTTTCTTTTAAAATTTCAAAATATTCACTAATTTCTATATTATCACTATTTGTTTCAACAATGACCTGACCATTATCTAAAAGAATATCATTGTTTGCTATTTCTTTTAAAGTTTCATTTAATAATGTTTTTTCTTCATAAGGTGGATCTAAAAAAATAAAATTAAATTTATTATCCTTTTTCATATTTATCAATTGAAGAGCAGAAAGATTATAACAATGCATATTTTGAATTTTTAGTTTCTTTTGTTCATTAACAATATGATTAAAAATTTTTCTATTTTTTTCAGATAAAAAAACTTCTTTTGCACCACGTGAAATAAATTCAAAAGAAACCGCTCCCGAACCACCAAATAAATCTAAAACTAATGATTCTTCTATTTCAAATTGAATAGAAGAAAAAATGGCTTCTCTTGTTTTATCCGTTGTTGGTCTTACTATTTCTAAGTCTGGTTGTTCTATTTTTCTGCCACGTAAATTTCCTGCTATTATTCTTAACATATATTTATTAATTATATAATATTTTCCTTAATAAATTGCTTAATCTCTTTATATATAGAGAAATTTGCTTTATAATTAGCAAATTTTATATAAACTTCTAATGAATGAGATAAATAATAAAATGTCTTTAATTCTTCAATTGTTCTTTGAAAACTTGTTTTGAAGTGGTATTTACAACTAAAACCACCTTCAAAAAATTGAAAATCTCTTAATTCTTTATTACTTTTACAAGTAACACATTTATCAAAAGATTGTTTATAACCAAAGTATTCTAATAAATGACAAAGAAGATATGTTTTAATAAAGAAAACATTTTCTTTATTTGCTATTTTTATACTCTGTTTTATAAGTTCATATAAATAAGAGTTAGAATATTCTAATTTATCTAAATAAAAAAGGATTTCTTGTAATTCTGTATATGAAAAAGAATTATTTTGTAAATCAAAAAAACTAATAAGTGTTGCTTTTTTAAGTTTAGAGATTCTATTATTGAGTCTGGCTAAAAAGATTTCAAATTCTGCTTCATTTAAAAGTAACAAAGAACTTCTGTTTTTACTATGTACTTTTCTTACTCCGCGAGCAAGAAAAGAAATAATTCTCTTGTTGGTAATAATTTTAACAATTGCATCATAATCATCGTATTCTTGATAATTAATAACAATTCCTTTAGTCGTTGTTGAAGACATTTTTTTCTCACACTTTTCTTTTTATTAATGGATCATCTATGTGTCTTGCTCAGTCTACTTTTAAATACACTATTTCAAATACAAGGAATTTGATTAAATCAACTAAAAAGAAAATTCAATATGTTTGACTTAAACTTAATCCAAGAGATTGTGGTTTAATTACAAAAGTTATAATCACTAGTCATAATAAAGCAATAATTTCTAAACTGAATTCAAGTAATGATGCTAAGTTTGTTCTTCCACCAGAAGCTATTAATCGACTTGAAGTAGAAAATCAAATTCAAATTGGATTGAATACTACTATTACAAAAAGAGTTGCTTGCAATTGTGATAAGTATAATTTTTTAGCTTCTAAAATTGTATCTGAATTTTTTCCTATTTCAGCAGCAAAATAATCAATATACGGGATAAATACAGTAAAAAGTAAAAGTAATAATGATAATGCAAGTGCAATTGTTGAATGAAAACCTTTAAGTTCATTTGCATTTTTCTTAGCAATTTCAAATTCTTTATTTCCAAGGTGTTTTCCTACAAAAACAGAAATGTTAGAACTAAGAGCTCCAAAAACAGCTAAAAATATTTCACTTATTGCCCCTGTTAATCCAAGAATAGCAGCAGCTCCAATTGCTCATTCTTCTTTCCCGATTGTTCCTTGAGGGAAAATTCTATTAAAAAGAGCACTTCTTAGTATTATTAATACAGAATTTCCTGTAATTAAAAAGGCACTGTGTAATCTAAAAACAACTTTTTTTCATGTATCTCTTGACACTTTAAAAAGTGATAAAGGATTAATTAATGTTTTTCTTATTTTTAAAAATACAAAAAAAGTATCACCAAATATTCCAAAAATTCTTGCAGCTATGGAAGCATATGCTGCCCCTTTAACTCCTAATTTAAAAACATATATTAAAAGAATATTTAAAAAAATGTTAATTAGTAAAGATCCAATTGAAGAAATTAAAGCTTCTTTTCCATGTCCTGTTTCTGCAAGAAGCGAACTCATTGGAGAAGTTCAACCAAAAATAACTCATGTTATCACTATTAATCTTAAATAATCTACTGATTGTTGCAATGTTGCTGGATCTTGATTAGTTTGATAAAAAACAGAAATCATTTTTTCAGATAAAGTGAGAGCAAAAATTGCAAATATAGTCATACAACTAAAAGTCAATAAAACTCTTACTCTCATTACTTCTTTTATTTTTTTGTAATTTTTGCTTCCTCAATACTGTCCAACAAGCACTGAACAAATTATAGAAATTCCACCAATAACACCACCTATAATTCCTGTTCAAGAATTGGCATAAGATAAAGAATCAACACCATGAGGTATTTTTGTTACCATAAAATTATCAATGAAACCATTTAGTGAAAAAAGTATTCCTGAAAGAATAATTGGTAAAGAAAATTTTAAGTATAATTTTCATTTACTTCAACTAGCTGGAAAGTGTTCTTTTAAAAAAACAAAAAAATTAAATTTCTTCTTTATCATAATTATTTAAATTTTAGCAAAATAATAAAAAAACATTAATAATTAAGTTGAAAATAACCCTATTTTCTTTGTAATTTGTTTTAAAACTTTACAAAAGTTTATATATGAATTTATTTATAGAAAAATAAGATTATATATGCAAAATTGTTCAAATTTTATGAATTTTTGCCAAATACTTGCTTTTTTTTTTTTTTTTGTAGAATTTAATTTTAAGAAATGATACAAATTGTGCTTTGCAATTATAAAATGAAAAATTCTAATAATATATTTCAATAATTTTTCAATAATTCATTTTTTAAAATTTCAATTAATCAAAAATAAAAATAAGGAAAACTATGAAAAAGAAACTTTTATTATTAACTACTTCCCTTTCTGTTTTAACAACTTCTGCATTAGTAGTTTCATGTCAAACTTCTTTAGATAAAAAGAAAGAAGAATTAATTAATTTAGGTGTAAAAATAGCAATTAAACAAAATCAATCAAATTATGATAAAAAATCAGAAACTGAAAAGAAAGAATATGAAAAACAACAAAAAGACAAAGTTAAAGCTGGATTAGATTCTCTTTTAACAGAGGGTAAATCTATTGAATGAGAAAAAATATTAGACGATGAAATCGTTAAAGCAAGAAAACATTTAGTAGACTTAATATTATCATCAAATTAAAACAAGAATTAGTAAAATAATTATTTCATTAGCACTGCAAAAATGCAGTGTTTTTTATTCAATAAAACTTTTCATTAACTAATTTTAAATGAATTTCCAAATCTTAAATGTTAATTCATTTGTATAAAAAATATATAGGAAAATTGTTCAAATTTTATGAATTTTTGCCAAATACTTGCTTTTTTTTTTTTTTTGTAAAATTTAATTTAAAAAATGATGCAAATTGATATTTGAGATTATAAAATAAGAAATTCTTATAATATATTTTCAATATTTTTCAATGAATCATTTTTTAAAATTTCAATTAATCAAAAATAAAATAAGGAAAAAATATGCAAATAAATATTAAAGAAAAACTAAGAAGTTTAAAAAACTTTTCAATTACCAATCTAATATTAACCTTTTCAGGTCTAATTCTCTTTATAATAACTTTAGCATTTGCAGCAGGAGCTGCAGCAACTCAAAGTGCGGAAGGAGCACTTGCTGCTGGTGTGGGACTTGTTGGTTCTATATTAATTGTTGGAATATTGAATTTCTTTTCAAACATTGTAATATTAGTATTATCAATTGTTGGATTTGTTGCTGCATTAAAAATTAAAGATGCAACAAATGGTTCTAACAAAAAATACTTTGCTGTTTGATTATCAGTAATGATAATAATTATAATAAATTCAATATTCTCATTTATTCCATTTGTTGGTTCAATTTTAGGAATGATTTTCTCTATTTGACCAATAGTAGCTTATATCTTAACAATCGTATGAGCTAACAAAGATGCAAAAGCATTAAACTAAAAATAACATTCAAAGAAAGGAAAAATATGAAAAAGAAACTTTTATTATTAGCTACCCCTATTTCTGTTTTAACAACTGCTGCATTAGCAGTTTCATGTCAATCTTCACTAGATAAAAAGAAAGAAGAATACATTGATTTAACTGTAAAACTAACAATTAAGCAAAATAAATCAGAATATGATAAAAAATCAGAAGCAGAAAAAAAAGAATATGAAAAACAACAAAGAGAAGTGGCAAGATTAGCACTAAACTTATTTTTACCAAATGATAAGTCTAGTGAATGAGAAAAATTATTAGACGGTGAAATTGCAAGATTAAAACAAGAATTAGCAAAATAATTATTTCATCAACACTGCAGAAATGCAGTGTTTTTTTATTCATAAAACTTTTAATTATAATAAAAATCGATACTTAACTTTAAATTAAAAGTAAAATAAAAAATTAAGTTTTTATATGTAATAAAATAAGATTATATATGTAAAATTCTTTGAATTTAACTACTTTTT
>NZ_JBTGVG010000007.1:0-39570 GCF_054343455.1 Mycoplasma sp. 1012 | reverse complement strand
AGAAAAACTTTTAAATATTAAATCTTCAAGAGTTAGAAAAATACTTTTAAATATGGTTAAAAATAATAAGTTAATATCTATTGGAGAAAATAAAAATAGAAAATATAAACTTAATAAATAATAAGATTAACAAGCAAAAATAATCATTTATTTTTTCTAAATTAATATAGAAATTGATAAATTTATTAAAAAATAATAAAAAAATTCAAGTTTTCAAAAAAAATTTGGATTTTTATGAATATTTTTATTTTTAGTAATATAATTGTATTCCAAAGAAATTTTGGAAAATATTAATAAGGAGAATTATGAATTTTAACATTGAAATTAATAAAAATATATCAGAAATTAATAAAAATAATTTTGAAAATACACATAAAATTAAAAGTATTGATTATAAAAATATATTACTAAACTTGCCAGAAAAAACTAAAGTTAGGATTTTAAAACTTGCTGACAAAGTACTTAACTTAAAATATGAAGATTTTTATAAATTGTCTTTTATAAAATTTCCAAAAAGAAGTTTTGAAAGAGTTAAAGAAGAATATAAAAAAAATATTTTTTATAATGAAATTAAATCTTCCTTAAAAACAAGAGAATATTTTATTTCTACAAGAAGTAGAATTTCAGATGAAGCTACAACATTTGAAGAATTACAAAATATGTACAATATTTATAGCAAAAAACTTAAACAAGACTCTAATAGTTTAGAAAATAGAAAAAAAACATTAGAAAATATTAGTGATAAGGCTACTTGAATTGGAGCTGTTTCATTTTTGTCTCCAGTAATTAGTGGAGTTTTATCTTTTGTTTCTTTAGGAACTTTAATTGCTAATTTAGCACAAGGTGAAAATGAAAACGGAAGAAATTTAAAATATTTAAATAATTTAATTGAAGAGTATACAGATGGAAGACTTGTATTTTTAAACCATCAAACTCAAGCAAACTGAGATAGATTATTCCGTTATTATAATCAATTTTTAGAAAAAGATTTTGTAAAATATAGAAACGATTCAAACACAGAATTAAATAATTTTCTAGAATTTTTGCACAAAGATTTAATGAGATTAAAAGATATTTTAGTTGGTTATTCTAATTATTATGGAAATTATTAAAATAACAAAAAAAGAATATGTTATTTTAAAAAATGTTTTTATTTTTTTTCATATTACTTTTATATTAAGTTTGTTAATTTTATTTTTATGATTTATTATACAAAATTTAATTTTTGTAAAAAATGATTTATGGTACTATAAAATTTTATCTAAATTAATACCCATTCCAATAGTAATTTTAAATATTATAACTAAAAAAAATAAAAAATTTAATTATGAAACAGACGTAAAAATTTGAGAATTTTATTTTTGTATTCCTAATTATGATAGAGTTAAATCTACGAAGAAAATCAGTCAAGAAAAACTAAAAATAATTAAATTTATCATAACATTTTTATACATTTCTTTTACTCTATTAATTATTTTCAATATTTGTTTCAAAGTAAATATTTGAAATTTTGAAAATTTTATTTTTCTTAGTCTAACTCAAGTATTAACTTTCATTTCTTTTATGTTAATTTTATATATTATATTTTTTTTAAATAGATATTTACAAATCCATGTAGGAATGGGGAGAAAAATAAAGTGAAGTGATATTTTATTTTATGTTTATAAAAAATAATTTTCTTATAAAAGATAATTTAAAAATAATTAATTTACTATTAAAATCTATTTTAAAAGTCGATATCCCTTTTATAATCCAAGGGAGTTTCAGCTTTTACTTAGATGGTTTTATAGATGTTAAACCTAATGATTTAGATATTTTATTTCCTAAAAATAATCAAAATCTTAAAGAAAAAAATACAGATTGAGAAAAAATAGAAGAGACACTTAACATAGAAAAATCATATATAAATAACGAAGTTTATAAATCTTACTTAATTAAAAAAAAATTTAGCAAAATAAAATTGGAAATAATTTTGTCTAAAGAAATAAAACCAATTTATTATAAAAAACATCCAATATTAAATTTTTATTACACAAATGAAAAATATAGATTTGCTTCAAAACTTTCACAAATCTTTAAATTAACTTATTTATATGAAAAAAATATATATTTTAGAAAAAAATTGTTATTATCACTAAAATTAATAGAACAAAACTTTAATTTTATGAAAAAAACTTGCAATTTAGAATTGTGAAAATATTTTAAAGATAATATAATAAGTGATTTATATTTTCAATTACTTGGTTCTAAAATGAATTTTTATAAAAATTATGAAAAAATACTTAAGAATTTTGAAAAGTTTAAAATAGAAATTAATAATTTTCCAAATTTAAAAAAATTTTTAATATATTTAATTAAAAGAAAAAGAAAGTTTTTTGAAAAAATTGAAGTTATTTTTGAATTAAGAGATTCTTTCTTTTCTGTTTTCTTAACTAAAAATAAATTAGAAAACATAGAGCAAAATTATGGATTAAATTTCTTCTTAATAAACAAGATAAAAATATTAAAAATAAATTGGAGTTATTTCAAAATTTTATTTCTGATTCTTTTCACAAAGTAAAAATAGAAAAATATTATAAAAATGAGGTTTTATCTTTATATATAGTATTTAATTTTTATACATTAGTTTTAGATCTATTAAAAACAAAATTAAAAAATTAAAAGGAGAAAACATGGAAATCAATGTTCAACATATACAAAATTTAAATTATAAAAATGAAAGTAAAAATAAATTCGTCTATAAAGAAATGATAAATTCTTTATCAGAAAAACATAAAATAAGACTTTTAAAATTAGCAGAAAAAGTGTTAAATTTAAATTATGAGGATTTTTACAAACTTTCAGGCTTAAAATTTCCTAAAAGAAGTTTTGAAAGAATTAAAGAAGAATATAAAAAAAGCATTTTTTACAATGAAATAAAATCTTCTTTAAAAACAAAAGAATATTTTATTTCTGACAGAAGTTCCTTAACTTATGAAGAAACCACATTTGAGGAACTAAAAAAAACATATGAATCTTATAAAAATAGAATTTCTAATGATAGAAATGACTATGTAACAAAAAAAGGTTGAATAATTGGTTCTCAAGTATTTATAGGTCTTCTTGGTATAACTGCAATACCTTTTACTTTTGGTGCAAGTGCTGCTGTTTCCGGTGTTGTTTCAGGAACTCTTCTCGCTGCTTCAGTAGGAACTTCTATAGCTGGATCTACTTTAACAGAGAAAGATTATACTTATATGTCTTCATATATTAAAGAATTTTTAGAAAATTATACACAACAAAGATTGGTGTACTTTGCTGATCCTTCAAAAGAAAATTTAATAGAACTTAGAAAAATTTTTCAAAGACTATGGAATCAAGAATTTATACAAAAAAGTGGTGCAGATAATGAAGAATTAAATGACTTTATTAATGCTATTAACAAAAATTTAAATGAAATAGAAAGAAAATTTTATGGTCACGGTTCACATTATGGAAACTACTAACAAAAATTTAAAATTTATAAAGATTTTCTTTCTTTTTTTGAATGTTTTATTTTTTAGTTTTATTATAGTATTAATAATTGGATTTTCGGTTTATAATTTATTTTTTGATTTACAAAGATTTAATTTTTACTTAACAATATCATTAGTGATTGGGGGTTTTATTATAGGAAGTTTGTTACTTATTTCAAAAAATTATTTTAGTAAAAATAATCCTCCAAAAGAAGCAAAACTTTGAGAACTTTATATTTGCTTTACTAATAAAGAAAGAATAGAAAATTCTAAAATAATGACTGAAAAACAAATTAGAAATTTTAAAAAAATAATGATAGTAAATTTTTTATGTATTATTCTTTTATTTTTAAGTGCAAGTGCTCTTAACTTTGCAAATATTTATTTAAAAAGTTCTAATGTAGCAATTATTTTATTTTCTTTAGCCGTTATTCTTCTGTTGCTTGTATATTTAGATAATTTATTTAAAAAACA
The DNA here is from genome assembly GCF_054343455.1 of Mycoplasma sp. 1012. Taxonomy (NCBI): domain Bacteria; kingdom Bacillati; phylum Mycoplasmatota; class Mollicutes; order Mycoplasmatales; family Mycoplasmataceae; genus Mycoplasma; species Mycoplasma sp. 1012. Next base: position 35,602 of record NZ_JBTGVG010000007.1, on the reverse strand, counting down.
TCTTCAAATTCACGTAGGAATGGATAGAGAAAAAAGAAAAACAGATTTTCTATTTTATGTATTTACCAAGGAAAATTAATAAAATACAATGATTTGAAATTTTACTATTAATTCAAAATCAACACCTAAAATAGAATACAAATTAAATATTATTCCAGAATTAAAAAATGAAAAAAATATAAAAAAATTTATTAATAATTTAACAAATGAAGGAAAAAATGAGTTACTAAAATTAAAAGAAGATATTCTGAGTTTAAAATATGAAGATATTTTTTCAAATACAAAGGAAAAATATAGAAAAAATGATTTATATAAAAATTTTAAAAATTATTTCAATTTATCAGAATTTTCTTCTGATCAAGATACTAGTAATAAAGCAAAAAGTTCTTTGAAAGAAGTTACTGAAACTTTTAATAAATTAATTGATAGTTTAAATCATGAATCTAAAAAGAATAATAATATTAAAAATTTAATTTTTCATATAGTTATATTTCAGATTTTTGTTGTTTCTACTTTAATACCTTTTTTACCTAATAAAAAAATATTTTTCTCACTTTTTATTTCTTTATTATCTATCTGAACATTTTCAAATATTTTTTCTAATTTAAGTTTTTTCCAACCTGATAATACAAATCAAATTAGATATTCCAACAATTTTTATGAAGAATATACAGATCGAACCGAAACTTTCTTTAATAATCCAAGTAAAGAAAATTTTAATAGATTACAATATACATTTGAACACTTAAAAAACACAGTTAAAGGACCAGAACAACAAGAAGAAACAAATGATTTTTTATTAGCAGTTAAAAAACATTTAGAATTCATTAAAACTCAAATTCCAAATAATAATCAATAAAATACTTATTTATAAAATTATTGACTTATAACAAAAATATGCTATAATGTTAATAATTCTTCATTGATATGAAGGATTATCGAAACTAAATGTTTCAGTACGATAATATTTCCGATGCAGAAAGCATTATTTCATAGGTTAATATGTTAAGAAGGGTGAGCCGTTCTTAATTTTTTGTTATTTTCCTATATAATATAAACTATGGAAAAAATAATAAATTGAGATCAATATTTTATGGCATTAACAAAATTGAGTGCTTTACGTTCAAAAGATCCAAATACTAAAGTTGGAGCTTGTATTATAAATCAAAGAAAAAGAGTTATAGGATTAGGTTATAATGGAATGCCTTCTGGAAATGACGATGACTTCCCTTGACAAAGAGAAGGTGAAAACGCTAAAGAAACTAAATATGCATATGTAGTACATGCAGAAATTAATGCGATTTTAAATTCAATTACTTCTTTAGAAAATTCTATTTTATATACTTCCTTATTCCCTTGCTCTAATTGTGCAAAAACAATAGTACAATCAGGAATAAAAGAAGTTGTTTATTTTCAAGATAAATATCATGATACTGAAGATGCTTGAATTGCAAGAAAAATATTTAAAGATTCTTTTGTAAAAACAAGAAAACTTGAAGAAAGCAAAATAACTTTACAACTATAATTTTACTTTTATAAAGGAAAAACCAGTGTATTTATAAAAAATAGTAGGTAAATTTTACCTACTTTATTTTTATAGTCGTTATTTTTTATCTTTGTTATTTTTTTTGTTTTTAAATTTTCTAAATCATTTATCAAATCAAACTTCTCTTTTTAATTCTTCTTTAATTTCTTCTTTTTGTTTTCTTTTTAGATTAACATAAGCAATTTTTTCAGCTTCATGAAGATTATCAACATCTGTGTTCTTAATAACTTCTCTAATTTCATCTTCAATAATAATTTCTGTATCAATTGTTCCGTATTTACCTGCTTTAAATTTAACAATAGCTCAATAAGATACAGGTAAAATAATTGCTCCAGAGAATCAGTTACCTACTAAAGCAGGTAATGCATTTACAAAGAAAGCTTTTAGTGTTCAATCAATATTGTAAGCTGATAATTTATGAGCTGAATTTATATTAATTATGTTATATAAAGTATCTTTAAATCCTTTTACACCATCTGCATTAACATTTATAATGTGGGCTAAGACATAATCTTTTGTAATAACTCCGTTATTTATAGCATTATGAGCTCAATCTAAAATAACTTGTTCATTTCCATTTTTAAAATATTGAACATATTCAATATCGCTAAATAATCACCCAAATGAAAAAATAATTAAGTTAGCAATAACATGGTGAAATCCTGTTATTGTAAATAATCAAATAAAGAAGAAAATTATGAAAATTTTTCCAATTGCCCCTCTTGTTGCTAAAGTTGATCAAACAGTTCCAGCAACAATTAAGTTTGAAAACATTGAAGAAAACAGAATTTCTCATCAATAATTTGAAACTTTTTTAGTTATTAAATATTCTATAACTCTTAGTTGTTCTGCTTTGAAAGCTGCAGCACCTCTTAAAATTGCTGCAGAAATTAAAGCTCCAACTAAATTTCCAAGAAAAACAATTCCTAAATTTCTAAAAACCTTGTATAAACGTGCTTTTTTATCAAATACAGCAAGCATTGCTAATGTATCTGAAGTGAAAAGCGAACCACCAAGAATTGTAATCATCATCAAACCAACTGGGAAAATTAATGAAGCAACAAATAAAGCTGGGCCAGATAAGTGAAATTCACCTGTTTGTTTTAATTCATCATTACCATATCATGACAAAATATAAACATAAGCTACATAAGCTATTGCAACATAAACTGATGCTAAAATCCCCATTAAAAAGATTTTTCATCACACAAGTTTAGTCTTTTGATAACCATAATCCATTGCATTGGTAAAGTTACTCTTATAATCGTGCATATTTCCTCGTTTTTTTTAAAATTTTACCTTAATTAATAAAATTTATGTTATTATTATAATACTAATTTAATATATTTAAACAAAATTAGAATACGAAAATATGGGAACAAAGTTCCTATGTGAAAGGAAATATGAAAAAAGATATCCATCCTACATATCAAACTGTAAAAGCAGTATGTTCAACTTGTTCAACTGAATTTACTTTTGGTTCAACAGTAAATAAAATTTCTGTTGATGTATGTTCTGGATGCCACTCATTCTTTACTGGAGATAAATCTCTTGCAAGAGCAACAGGAAGAATTGAAAGATTCAACAGAATGGCATCATTTGCAAAAAACCACAAAAAATAAACTAATTCAAATTAATCAATGGTTTTCCATTGATTTTTTTATTCTAAAAACGATTAAAAAGAGTATAATTTAATAATAAATTATAAGACAAAAAGAAAGAGGTAGTTATGAGTAAAGAGTATGGAGCAAGTAGTATTCAATCTCTTGAAGGATTAGAAGCTGTTAGAAAGCGTCCTGGAATGTATGTTGGTGGAACTGGAATAATTGCTTTACACCATTTAATTTGAGAAATAGTAGATAATGCAGTTGATGAATCACTTGCTGGATTTGCCAACACAATCGAAGTAACTTTAACTAAAGATGGATATGTTAAAGTTAGTGATAATGGTAGAGGAATCCCTGTGGATATCCATCCAAAACACGGAGTTTCTGCTGCAGAAGTAGTTTTAACAGTTCTTCACGCTGGTGGAAAATTCGATAGTAGTGCTTATAAAGTTTCTGGTGGTTTACACGGTGTTGGCGCTTCTGTAGTTAATGCTTTAAGTTCTAATTTAAAAGTTTGAATTAAAAGGGACCATAAAGTTTATTTCCAAGAATTTGTAAATGGTGGAAAAAAAGTTGATGACTTAAAAGTGGTTGGTGAATGTGGTGATGAAACAGGAACCACCATTATGTTTAAACCAGATTTTGAAATCATGGAACAACATGAATTCAAACTAGAAACAGTTATTGATAGAATCAAACAAACTGCCTACCTAACAAAAGGTTTAAAATTTATTGTTCAAGACGAAAGAGTGAATATTAAAAAGGAATTTCACTTTGAAGGTGGAATTATTGACTACATTTCTGAATTAACTAAAGGATATGAAAAAGTTACAGAAAAATCCATTTATGCTGAAGGTATTTTTAATTTAGGCGAAGAAAAATCAACAGACATAAATGTAGAAGTAGCACTACAATATGTAACTGAAGATAGAGAAGAAATCTTAACATATGCCAATAACATCTATAACAAAGAAGGTGGAACTCATGAAACCGGTTTATTTGACTCTTTATCTAGAATTTTAAATAATTATGCAATTGAAAATAAATTTTTAAAATCTGAAGCAGATAAATTTTCAAGAGAAGACTTAAGAGAAGGTATGTTTGTTGTAATTTCCATCAAACATAGCGATCCTATGTTTGAAGGACAAACTAAAGGTAAATTGATTAATAAAGACGTAAGACCCGCTGTAAATAAAATCTTTTCTGAAGTTTTTGAAAGATACTTAAATGAAAATCCAGGAGAAGCAAGAAAAATCATTGAAAGAAATTTACTTGCTCAAAAAGCTAGAAAAGCTGCTGCTTCTGCAAGAGAAGCAACAAAGAGAAAAAATCCTTTTGAAGTTGGATCGCTACCTGGAAAATTAGCTGATTGTTCAACAAAAAATGCTGAAATTGCTGAACTTTACATCGTGGAGGGAAACTCTGCTGGTGGTAGTGCTAAAATGGGTAGAGATCGTCACTATCAAGCTATTTTACCTTTAAGAGGAAAGGTTATTAACTCTCAAAAAACAAGTGATGAAAAAGTCTTTAAAAACGAAGAAATCCTTTCTTTAATTACCGCTTTTGGAACAGGTATTGGTCCAGAATTTAATATTAATAAACTTAGATATCACAAAATTGTTATAATGACCGACGCCGACGTTGATGGTGCTCACATTAGAACTCTTCTTTTAACTTTCTTATATAGATACTTTAGACCATTAATTGAATATGGATTTATCTACATAGCCCAGCCACCTTTATACAAAATTTCTTATAATAAAAAAGATGAATACGCTTATAATGATGCTCAAAAAGAAGAAATTTTACAAAGAATAGGTGATAGTAAATTCTCCATTCAAAGATACAAAGGACTTGGAGAAATGGATCCACAACAACTTTGAGAAACAACCATGGATCCCGCTGTAAGAAAAATGCTTCAAGTGCAAATTAAAGATGCTATGATTGCTTCACAAGTATTTGAACAACTTATGGGAGAAGAAGTTGGACCAAGACGTGAATTTATTGAAGAAAACGCTAAATTTGTTAAAAATATCGATTTATAAGAATAATTAAACAAGAACTTTGATTCTTGTTTTTTTCTTCAGTTTTGCAACCCATAAACCCAAATTCAGGAAAATAAAAAATCAAAACTGTAAGCGTTAACATAATTGAAATATGTTAAATTTATGTTATTGCTTTTTTGTTTTGATTTTATTTTTTTATAAATATTTTTAGTTCACTAGATAAATTTAAAATATTACAAAATCTATATAATAACTTAATTTTTGTCACATTATCAAAAGAATGAGAGATATAAAAATTGTCAATTAATTTTGCATAGAGTCGTTTTGGTTGTGAGTGTTTAACTTTATCTGTAGAGAGACTAGCTAAATTTAATCATTCATTTTGTTTTTGGTTTATTAATTCTAAGTGGTTTTCTGTTATATTCTTATATATTTTATTAAGCAAAATGCTTAAATGCTTTTCAAAAATAAATTTTGTATTTTTAAAAATAATGTATTTTACTTTATCATCTCTTACTTGATCATTATTAATTTTTTTAAAATTGTTTTCATTAATCATAAATAATTCATGAGAGTTATCATAAGTTTTGACATCTTTAGATTCTTTATTAATACTTTCTTGTTTGTTTTTATTATGAAACATGTGCTTAGATACTATTTTTTCAAATTTTTCATCTTTTTCTATTTGTAATTCTAGTAAATTATCTAAATTTAGAACTTGCAATAGTTTAAACAATTGTTTCATTCTTCTTTCTTTATCGCCTTCTAAAGATATAAATAAATTTGTTCCCGGGACAGAAGAATATTTATATTTATTTCCTTCTTTTTTCTCTGCAAATGAAAAGTTTTTAATAAGCGAAATCTCTTTTTGTTTGTTATTTATTTCATTAATAAAATTTTCAAATAAATAATTATAAATTTTGTGAATCACTAAATAAAATTTATTTTTTTGCATATCAAAACATTCATTATTAAAGTAAATAAATTTTATTTTGTCTTTTTCTATCGTTTTGTTTTCAACACTTTTAAAATTTAAATTATTAATTATTGAAAAATTATTATTAATTTTATTAGTTAATATCACTTTGCTTTCTTTTATCTCTAAATCATTATTTGGTAACTCATCAAGAAATTTTATTTTGTTTTCCAAATTTAAAATTTGTGCAAATTTGAAAAGATACATCATCTTAATTTCATTAGAAGCATGAAGATGGAAATATAAACCGGTTTTATTTAATAAATGATATTGGTAGGAATTTGTTTTTTGTTCTTTGTTTTTTAGAAAATTTCCTAATTTTAAAATCGACTCTTGTTTTTGGATAATTAAATCAAAATAATTATCTGCTATATCTTGATAAATTTTTTCAATATTTTCTTTCGCTTTTTTGTTAGTTAAGTCATATGTTTTATTTTCAAAAACAATATATTTAGTTTTTGAAAAGTCATTTAAACTAATTTTATTTTTTAATTTTGTATAAGAATGAGTTGAAGGTAAATCATCATTCTCTATAACTTTTTTCTGTATTTTTTCCGTATTTTCTATATTTTTACTTCTTGCTTCAACTTTTTCTCCACCAATCAATTGAGAATATTTATATTTGTTTTTAAAGTTTTTTTCAAAAATAAAAATTGTTCTTTTTTCTATTTCTTCTTGATTTCATATATCTACTTCTTTAAAATATTTATTTAGTTTAAAATCAGAAGTAATATAACTTTGTTTTTTCTCTTTAAAATTTAAATTACCTAACGAAGCATTTGTTTTATCATTAAGAAGTGTTAAATTACCAATTGTATGTAAATAATTACTTCTTATGTTTTCGATTTCTGAACTTTCCAAACCTTCATTATCCGAACTTAAATTTTGTGCAAAAATGTGTTCAATTTGGTAATTTTTATTAATGTCTTCTAATGATAAATCATAAAACAGTAAAAAGTCTGCAATTTTATTTTGTTTATTGTATAAAAAATGATTTAGTAAGGAGTTTTTTATAATTTCATCATCAATGTTAAAAATTTCTTTTTTATTTGCTTCTTCTATATAATCTTTTAAAATTGATTTAAATGAATTAAAATCTCCACTATTTTTAATTTCTCAATAAAATTTTAAAAATAAAGTTTTTCAATTAATGTTTCTTGAAAGATTAGAAATTTGAATTCTAGAAATTAAATTGTTAAAAAATTTAATAGCGTTTAGTAATTTATCTTTATCACCTTTATCTTTGTCACAAATTTCTATTAAAATTAGATAGCAAAAAAATAAAGAACCTTTGTTTTCATTTATAAGAGTTTTTAACTTAAATAATTCAATTTTTATATCTTTTGTCTTTTCTGTGCTTAATTTTCTTTCAATATTTTCATCATTTCAAATCAATCTTAAAGTTTTGAAATTTTCATAATAATCAATGATCATTTTTTCTTTTGTTTTGTAATCTTGTTTATTGTCTCTTCATCAACTTTCAAATTTTTCATAAACATTGAATTTTTCATCTGCTTTTGAATCTGAATAATGTTCTGTATTTGCAAAATTTAAGTGGTTAACAAAAAGATAAAAGAATCTATCTAAAACATTATTATCTATTTTAGAATCATTAAAAATATCTTCAAAAATTTGACTATCTGGAAGGTTAGAGTAAATAATATTTTTAATTAATTCATAATCCCTTAACTTAATACCAATATAATTTTGTTCTCTATATCATTCAATTGCTTCTTCTTTGGTTTCAACTATTAAAACAACAATATTAAAATTTTTTTCGTCATTTTGGTTTGCTTTGTGAAATTTTTCTATTAAATTATAAAGTTTGTTCTCTTCTTTAAATTCTTCTCTTAAAAGTTTTAAAAAATAATTATAAATACTGTAAAATGGTTCATATTCCCTTGGTGACTCTTTTGCTAAAGTAGTGATTCTATCTCATGTATTTTCCGGTTTTTTTATTTTATCAAAAAAGGAATTTGAATTTTTGTTTTCAAATTTTATATCTAATTTTAAAACTTTATTTTGAATGGCTACTTTGTTTTCTTCTCATTTTCCCTTTAATAAATTAACTTTTATTTCATCTTCTTTTTCTAAGAAAAAATCATGTAAAGATTTTAAAAAAATAAAAGTAGTCAAGAATCTTTGTTGCCCATCAATGATATTTATTTTATCTTTTTGTGGATTTTCCCTTAAAACTACAAAAGTTCCAAAATATAAATCATTATTTTCAGTTGTGTTATTATTTTCTTCTTTGTAAAAATTAATAAATTTTTTAATAAAATTACTTGCTTCTCTTTCGTTTCAAACAAATTTTCTTTGAAATCTTGGAATTATTATTTCTTTTATTTTATTGTCTTTCTTGTTGTCTTTGGACAAAAAGAACAAATCTTTAAATATATCTGATATTAATGGTTTCATTTTTCCTACTTTGCTATTCTATTATTTAAATTATAATATAAAATTACATAAAAAGCCCTTTAATAGAGAAAATAAAGGTTTTTTCCATATATATTATTTACATTATAATAATAAATGGCCTATTATTTAAAAAATTAAATATGTAATATATCAATTGTTAAAAATAAAAAAAGCAGTATTAACTGCTTTACATTAAAATGAAAGGCAAAGAAATGATAAATAAAATAAGAAAGCAAACTAAACCAATAAAAATATTTAAGTAACTTTTTTCTTTGTTGTCTTGTCTTAATTTTTCAATTGAAATCAATTCTTTTTCTTCCATTTGATTTTCTTTTAATATTTTATTTTCTCTTTTTATGTTTCAGTTTTTTATTCCTTTAGAATAAATATCAAAAAGTCCTCATTTTATAACAAGAGCTAAGATGGTAACTCCTAATATTAAAAAAGAAATTGTAAATAAAGACTTATATCAACTAAGTTTATTAAATGTTAAAGTCATTAAGAGAAATAAAACAGTAAAAGTAATAATTCAGAAAACTAAGTAAATATAATCTATTTTTCTCAGTTTTCTAATTATTTTATTTTTTCAAAAAAATTTAATTTTATTCATTTTTATTTAGTCATTTATTTAATTGATTTTTTGTTCCATAAACTTTGTGTGTTAAAGAATTATCCACTAGTTCTTCTTCAATAACATTAGGGAAATTTTGTTCTTTTAAATAATCTAATTCAAAATTAGATGCTTCAAATGGTTCGTTAGCATTTGACATTTTTGGAATAGATTTAAATAAGTTGATTGTGTAAGGGTGTTTTGGATTGGAATAAATTTCTTCTGTTTTTCCTCTTTCAACTATTTTTCCAAGATGCATAATAATAATGTTATCAGCAATATATTCAACCATTGATAAGTCGTGAGCAACAAAAATTAATCCAATTCCTTTTTTATCAACTAAACTTTTTAGTAAGTTAACAATTTGTGCTTGAATAGAAATATCCAGAGAAGCTATTGGTTCATCAGCAATAATAACTTTTGGTTCACTTATTAATGCTCTTGCAATAACTATTCTTTGTCTTTGACCACCAGAAAATTCATGTGGGTAACGATAAGCAAACTGTCTTAATAAACCAACTTCTTCAAGTGCATTATAAATTGATTCATCATATAAAGTTTTCTTAACAACTTTTTTAGTTATTGTTAGATTTTGATTGTTGTTGTGTAATCCAAGTAAATAAGTAATTCTATTATAAATTTTTCTTAATACTTTTAATTCTAAATTAAATGAATTAAGAGATGAATATTTTTCATTTACTTTTTGTTTATATGATTCTAGTTGAATTTTTACTTCGTGAGCATTTAATCCATCAGCTATTAATTTTTGGTGAATTCAAACTAAAAATCTTTTGTGAATTTCAGCAAATTTTGCATCTAATACTTTTTGTTTTTCACTTATGCTTTTTATAACTTTTTCTTGTTTGCTAATTTCAGCATTAATGTTAGTTTCTCATACTTTAAAATCTTTTTTGAAGTCTTCTAATTCGTGATTAAAAATATGTTTATTTTTCTTATGAATAGCTTGTAAAAGATTGAATTTAACTTTATCTTCTTCTAAAATATGTTTTTCTTTTGAAAGTGATTTTTTAAGTTTTTCAATTTCTGCTTTAATACCTTTAATTTTGTTTTTATATAATACTTTTTTATCTGCTGCTGTTTTTAAAAAGTGTTCTAAATCAACATTAGCAAATTCTGCAAGTAATTCTGATTTTAATTCTTTTTTAGAAGTTCAAAACTCATTATTTTCGTTAGGTATTTTTAAAAATTTATTTTCATATTTTTCTATTAAAAGTTTATTGTGATTATTAAATAATTCAACCATTTTATCAATTTCTTCGATAGATAATCAATAAAATAAATTACTTTTTAAATCACCAGATCAGGATTTATTTTTTAAAAATTCCTTTGTAAATAAATTGATAACTGCTCTTTTGTAGAAAAAAGAATAGTTTTTGTAATCTGTTGAAAGTAAAGCGTTATCTAAATTGATTAAATATTCTGATTTAAATTCATAAATATAGCTTTTTACGTAGTTTTTGGAATTAGTACACTTTTCTTTTCAAGAAGTTTGGAAATCATTTAACTCTTTTTCTTTTTGGGCAATTTGTTCCAAAATCGCTACATTTTCTCTTGAATTTTTGATTAATTCTTCTGCTTTAACTAATGCTGCTTTTGATTCTCTTAATGCTTTTTCATCATAGCTCAATTCACCATTTCTATATTCTTTTTGTTTTTCGAAATAGAAATTACTTAAATTAGTAACTCCTTTATACATAAAATTAATAGCTTTTGATTCGTGAAATTGTCTTTTTGTTAAATATGAAAAGTAAGCATTGAAAATATCTTCATATGTGTTAGATTCAAATAATTGATCAAATGAAGCAAAGTCATCAAAGTGAAATTCTCATTCTTTAAAATATTCATTAGCTTCAAAAATAGTACTATTTAAGTTATCTAATCTTTGCTCTTTGAATCTTCTTAAAAAAGTATAATGGAAGTTTGAAGTAACTTGTTGTCAATCTTTAAAAATATCCACCATTTTGTCTTTAATGATTCCATTAACTTTTAAAGGTTCTTTTAAAATAGAATAAATATTTTTTTGTCCATTTAAAGAAGCATGTGGATCTTGGAAAATCATTTGCATATTTTTTCTCATAAATTTATCTTTTGATCTTCCGATTTTTTTACCAGAAATAATTCTATTTTCTAATGTTACTTGTCCATTATATCTATCATATAATCTAATGATAGATCTACCTACAGTTGTTTTACCTGAACCTGATTCACCAATTAATCCTAAAACTTCTCCTTCAAAAAGTTTGAAATTAATTTTATCAACAGCTTTTACAATTCCATTTTTATTGTAAAAATACTTTTTAAGATTTTTAACATCTAATATTGTTTTTTCCGTATTTTTATTCATTTTTATTAAAAACCTCTCTAAATAATTTTAATCTACTTTTTAGTTGTTCTGTTAATTCTACTTTTGGTGCATCTGGGTGTAATAATCAGGTAGCAGCAGCATGAGTTTTAGAAATCTCAATTAAAGGTGGTTCTTTTTCAAAATCAATTTCTAAAGCATAATCATTTCTTGGTGCAAAGGGATCTCCAGCTGGTAAATTAGCCATATCTGGTGGGGTTCCTTTTATGTTGTAAAGTTTTTGATTTTTGTTTTCAGGAATTGCACTAATTAAAGCTCAAGTATATGGATGTCTTGGGTCAGTGAAAATATCTTTTCTCGTTCCTCTTTCCACGACTTTTCCTGCATATAAAACATAAATGTAATCACAGAATTTAGCAATTACTGAAATGTTATGTGAAATAAAAATTAAAGAAATTTTGTATTTTGTTCTTATTTCATTAAATAAAGCTAAAACAGATGCTTGAACCGTTGGATCAAGAGCTGTTGTAGGTTCATCAGCAATAATTAAATCTGGTTGTGCTGCTACAACCATAGCAATCACAACTCTTTGTTTTTGTCCTCCACTTAAAGTATGTGGATAAACATTAAATCTACTTCTTGCTTCAGTAATTCCAAAAGATTCAAGTAAATTTACTAAGTAATCAATTTTTTCACTTTTTGATTTAAATCTAGAATCTTTTTCTAAAACATCTAGTAATTGTTTTCCAATTGTTCTAGTTGGATTTAGGGCTGTTAACGGATCTTGAGGTATATAACCTATTTTTTTACCTCTTATTTTTAATCATTCTTTATCTTTTGTAAATTTGGAAATATCAATTCCAGAAACTTCCATTTGATCACTTTTGGTATAAGCTAATTCATTTATTCCTAAAAGAGCTTTAGAAGTTACTGTTTTTCCTGAACCTGATTCACCTACTAATCCTACAATTTCTCCTCTTTTAATTTTTAAGTCCACTCCACGTACTATGTTAATAAATTTTTGTTTTTTATCTTTAAAGGAAACTCTTAAATTTTTAACTTTTAAAAGGATTTCTTCTTTATTTAAGTCTTTTTCCATATTTATTTAGCTCCTTTTTTAACAACTTTTGGATCAAGGGCATCGTGGAATCCTAATGCCACAAATCTTAGTGAAAGTGAAATAATTAATAAAATAATTGAAGGGAAAGCAAGTGCTCAAGGGTTTTGATTAATTAAACTTGCTGAACTTGTAATTAAAAGTCCTAAATTAGGTACTGAATCTGTACCTTCTTTAATAAATCCAAGGAATGCAATTCCTGCTATTGCTTGAATTCCAGCGGTAATTCTTAAAACAAAACTATTTGCTAATTTTCCGGAAATTGCAGGTAAAATATGAGCAAATATTAATCTCATTTTTGAAGCACCTATCGCTTGTGAAGCATAAATATATTCTTCGTCTTTTACTGTAATAGTAAAGGATCTAGTGGTGTCAGCAGCACCGGTTCAACCTGTTAATGATAGAATTAAAATAATTGCCGGTGTGTTAGTTCCAAAAATTCCAATTAAGATTATAAATAATACTACTCAAGGGATTGCATTAAAAATTTCAATTAATCTTAGTCCGTATGTATCTATTTTTTTTCCTACGTTAAATCCAAGAAAAGCACCGACAGATACTCCGATAATTGTTTCAATAATTGCAATTGCAAAAGCAATTCCTATTGCGTTTAATGTTCCAACTCAAGTTCTTAATCAAATATCTCTTCCGTATGAGTCAGTTCCCATAAAGGCATAAATTTTTGAATGTTCATCTCCATTTAAAGCGTTAATAACTTCATAAGGATTTAAAGTTACTAATCAAGTTTCTGGAGCGATGTTTGTTGCTTCTCCTTTTATTAGTTCAGGATTTAGCTTATGAATTTTATCTAATAACTCAGTAGATAAGGTAAAAGTAACATCTCCTTCAAAACTTGGTTTTAACTCTTTAATTAAAGAAAGAGAAGCACCAGAAATAGGTTTAGTTGTTGAAAATGGTGAAGTTAGCCAAGAAATAAAAGCTGTAATAATTAATAAAATAAAGATAACTAAAGCAATAACAGCATATTTATTAGCAAAAAATCTTTTTAGAACATCTAAAAATAATTTAGAAGGTTTTCCAGTTACTGAAGATGATGAAATAATGTCTTTATTTGCTGATGAAAATTTTAAAAGTTCTTTATCAGCCTTTGAAAATTTATATTTTTTTTCAAATGATAAACTTAAATTTTGTTTTTCCATTATTTTTTTACTCCTTGATAACTTTTTCTTCTAACTAAATAATTTTTAAATAATAATCAGTAATTTCTGGAATTGTTTGAATTTGCAATTTTAATTCTTGGATCCATTCATGCATATGACATATCTACAAATATTAATGTTATCATTGATAATGATGTAAAGAATACAAGTGAAAACATAATAACATTAATTTCACCTTGTTCTGTGTAGTTAACAATAATCGATGAAGATCCGGGGATTCTAAAGAATTTTTCTAAAATTATACTTCCTGAAAGTAATCCTATATATGAGAATAAAATTGCTCCTACTAAAATAACTGATGCGTTTCTTAAAACGTGTTTTTTAAAGATATTTCATTTTGATAAACCTTTTGATTTAGCAATTAAAACTTGATTAGAAGTTAAAACTGTAACAACTTGGTTTCTAACAAAAATTGTATATCCAGCTAATGATGATAAGGTAAATACAATTATTGGTGTAATTAAAGAAGCGATTGTAATATCAACTGGCACATCTCTTGGATCTTTGAATTCAAAAGGTAATCCAGCTTTTGATGTAATTAAAACAATAATAGGCGCTATAACAAATGCTGGTAATGCCACAAATAATGTAACAAAGGTTGTAATTGCACTATCAATTCATTTTCCCCTATTATAAGCAGCTATTACCCCTAAAGATACACCTATAATAACACTTAAAATAAACGCTGGCAATGATACAGCAATAGTTCATCTTAAAGGTTCAAAAAATAATTTTGGTATATTTTGACTGTAATCACTTGTATCTGAATAAATAATTCCTGGATTTCCACTAAAAAAATCTTTAAATCAGAGTGCAAATCTAGTTACTGGATCTTTATCAAACCCATAAAATGATTTTGGATCTATTTTTAAATTTTCATCACCTGTTGGATTTAATCTTTTTGCTGCGTCTTGCAAGCTTTGTTCAGTAAAAGGATTTTTACCAAATGAAGCTTGCAATAAATAAACAATGAAAATAATTATAAAAAAGGTGATAATAGCTAGTCCAAGCCTCTTAAAAAAGTATTTAAACATTCTATTTATCTCCTTTTCTTATAACTACATCTCCATAAGGAATGTAATCAAACTCTGATAATGGAATTTCTATATGTTTATTTCAAATTGCTATTGAAGGGACATTAGAACTTGTGCTTAAGTCAATTTCAGGCACATATCCAAGTAAAACTCTTATTTCTTTTGAAAGTTCTACTATTTCTCTATTTGTTGATTTTGATTCATAATTTAAATTAAAAATAGCTGTTAATTCATTAAATTCATTTTCCGCTTCTTCATCAACTCATTTGTTTAAATTATGATTAAATAATTTTGTCACTTTTTTTCCATTTTCTTCAAATTCTTGTTTTAAAGTTTGATCACTAAAAGTTTTTTTAGTTACAGGATCGTAGAAAGTAACATGAGAAATGAAATTAATAATGGAGTTTTGACCTGCAGGTTTTCTATCTTCGAATTTTTTCTCATATTTGTTTGTAGTTTTATTTAAAACTCATTTGTATTTTTGAGATCAAACTGGTTTTTTATTTAATCCTTCACCAGTAAATACATAAACTTTTTCTTTTTTATCATTCAATTTTGGAACAGCATTTCCATCTTTATCAACTTCTTTTGGTGTTCCATCAGAATTTTTTTCATATTCATATTCATATTGAATATCTTCATAATTAGCATCATATGCATTTGTTGCTTTGATTCAATCTGCAAAAGGTAATCATGCTTGTTTTTTATCCGGATATGCTAATCTTTCTTTTTCAAATTCCTTTTTAAAAGCATCTGCATATTTTTTGAATTCTGGGAAAGATTTTACATAAGGACTATCTGCTGGTAATTCAGCAAAATGAGCAATTGCTAAATAAAGTGGACTTCCTTTAAGTTGTCCTGCTCCATCTATAAAAGTTCCAGCTCCATCATAGTCAGCTCCTCAACCAATAATTTGTGAATTTCCTAAACCTAATATTAAAACGTTTCAAACATCTTCTGATTTAAATTCGGCTTGTGAATTAATTTTTAGTCTGCTATCCAAAGTATTCATCATATCAATTACAGAATCAAGAGAAGCAATTTTTGCTGCACTTTCGTTTCTATATCTATTAGAAATAGAAAATTCTACTTTGTCTTTGTTTGCATCTAAATGGTTTTCTGCATAAAATTCATCTAGAATTTTTTTCAATTCTGCTTTTAATATTTCAATTCTTGGTGTTTCGTATTGTTTTTGTTTATTTTGTAAATTATCTAAATATTGTTTTCTTTGTTCTTCGATGTTTTTAGTATAAAATATTTCACCTTTTTGATTTATTGAAAATGTGGTGTTAATATCATCATAGAAATCTCTTGCTGTTTTTCCATCTAGTTCACTTCCACCTAAATGATTATCTGGCCCAATCATAGAAAGTCAAGGAATTGCAGTTTTAGAGTTATCTTTAATGTAGGTATAACTGTTTCATAATGCATCAATAATTGTTCTAAATGCAAAGGATTTTCCTGTAAATAAGGTTTTACCAAGCTGTGCTTTTCCTTTTGCTAATTCTTCAATTGAACTACC
The DNA here is from genome assembly GCF_054343455.1 of Mycoplasma sp. 1012. Lineage (NCBI taxonomy): Bacteria > Bacillati > Mycoplasmatota > Mollicutes > Mycoplasmatales > Mycoplasmataceae > Mycoplasma > Mycoplasma sp. 1012. Next base: position 19,262 of record NZ_JBTGVG010000007.1, on the reverse strand, counting down.
AAAAGCAAGTTTAGCATAATTATCATTAAAGTAGTATTTTTTATCTGCTTGACCACCATTAAAGTTAGTTCCTTTTTCAAGAACATCTCTTGCTCCTGGAATTACATCTTTTGATAAACTTCCTTTGTATTGTCCTTTATCTGGACTTTTTCTAAAATGAATTTGAGATAAATCTTTATAAATTATTGATTTATTAGCATCTGATAAATTAGAATATGGAAGAATTGAAACAGTTCCTTCTAAGTAATTATTAAATTGTGCACTGTTAAATTGAACTTGATCTGGATATAAATTATATCTAGATGTTATTTTTTTAACAGAAGTTGCTTCTTTTTCTTTTCAACCTGTTTCTGCATAATAATCATTTCTTATATAAACTGTTCTGTCATTGGATAAACTATAAGGTAAATAAGGTGAAGCATATAGTTGATCATCATCATACATTTTTCCGTATCAGTAGTATCCATATTTAAAGGCATCTCCTGTTTCTCCAAATTCACCTTCATTTTTTCCAGTAAGGTCAAATATTTGTTTATTTCTTTCATCAATAAATTTATGTGATACAGGACTAAAGTAAGTAGAGTCTAATAATAATTTTTTAAATAATTCATTAAAATTAGCATTTTTATTTTCTATTTTTAAAAGGGTTAATCCTTTTTCGTTTGTTCCTTTAATATCAGTTATAAATGTTTCGGATTTTGAAAAGTTATCTTTTTTAATTCCAAATACTTTAAATAAATAATCATTTGAAAGATGGTTTGTACTATCAAAATTGCTTGATGAACCTAAAGAATATTTTCTTATGATGTCATCATCCATTTTTTTAGAACCACCATGATTTGCTCTATATGCACCATCGTAAAGTAATTTTCTATTTCAACCATAAACAAAGTCTTCTAATTCAACATTATATTTACTTTTTTCACCATTACTTTTAACTCATGGAATATCTTTTTTAATAGTTAATTGAATTTTAGATGCTGTACTTAATTTAGTTAAAAAATTTGAACTGTTTATTGATTTAGGATCATTTGAAGTTAATTTAACTAAAGAAGAAGTAACTTCTTCACCTTCTTTAAACATTCCTACTTCATGTTTATCATTATCAAAAACGCTCATTGTTCCATCTGCATCTGTAACATAAATTTTATCAACTAATATTAAACCATATCATTGATAAGTAGGTTTTTTGATTTTGTAGATACCTTCTTCAAATTTGTTTCCATTATTAGGTTTTATATTTTCAAATTCTGCTTGTCCTGAACTGACTGTTGCAAAAAGATTTGCATTAGTAAAATAACTAGCTGGTGTAGAAGGAGTACCTAATATTACACTAAAATCTTGGTCAAATTTTTTGTAGCCTGAAGTAGCTAAATTAACAATAGAACTTATTTCTTGTCTTTTATAATGTGGTTCTATTGTAGAACAAGATACAACAGTAGCTGTTGTACCAACTAAAACTGCTGGCACTGAAAAACCAATTAATAGTCTTCTTTTTTTCATATCTTTCCTTTCTTAAATATTTAAATATTAATAAAATAAAAACTCTTATAAAAACTAGCTTTTTTCTAATTTCTATAAGAGCATATTTATTTTATTAATATTAAAATGTTTTTTACATCTCAAAGAAATTAAAGAAAAAATCATTGTTCTTAATCATCTTAGTAACAATGTTTTTATTAAAAATACGTTTAATAACAATGATTTTCATTTTTCTCCTCTTTTTGATTTAACTTTAATATTATACATTTTTTTTGAAAAATTGTAAATTTTTTTATAAATTTCCATTTTTAATCAAAAAATTAATCTTTTTTATTTAATTTTATCTTTGAATTTTTTCATTAATTCATCAATATTTAATTCTTCTAGTTTTTTAAGTTTTTCTTCCGCTCTTTTAATTCTTTCTTCTTCAGTTATTTCTTTTTTAATTTCTTGTTTTATAACAGAAGCATTAGTTTTTTGAAAATTAGTTTCTTTTTCTTTTTTTGTTATTTTTTCTTCTTTTATAAAGGATTTTTGCTTATTTTCAGAAATTTTGTTTTCATTTTTAACTTCAATTTTTTCTTCTTTTTTTAAATTATTTTCAATAACATAAGCATTTATTTTACTTACATAAAAAGCATTTTTATTTTTGCTATTACTAAAACCTTCATCTAAATTAGAATAATTCAAAGAAGAAAAATCAAAATCAGAAACATTATTATCTAAATCAAAAACTGAAATTTTGGTTTTATTTTCTAAAACAACAGAATCAATAACTTCTAATTTAGAAATTTTATTTTGTGCAAAAATCATTTTTCCCTGTGTAGTTTTATTGCTAAAAGGTATTTTTGCAACATTTAATTTTTTATATTGTGCTTTTTTGGTAAATAATAGAATATCATCATCTTGGTCAACTAATGAAAAACTTGAAACAAGTGAATCTTTTGGCAGTGAAATTAATTTAACACCAGAAGAGTTTGTATTATATACTGGAATATCAATTTCACTATATTTTACAGCTTTTCCTTCACTTGAAATAATTATTATATCTTTGTAATTATCACTTATTTTTGCAGCAACTAAATAATCATCGCTTTGTTTTATTTTAATTGCACTAATAGTTTTATTAAATCTTGAAACTTCAAAATCTTTAGCTAAAACTCTTTTTCCAATTCCTTGAGAAGTAATTAAAGTTATGTAATTATTAACTTCAAAATCTTTGACTAAAATAATAGATACTATTTTTTCATTACTTTTTAGAGAAACAAAGGTATTTAAATGAATTCCAAAATCTTTTCATTTAGATTCATCAATTTTATGTATTGGTAAATAAATATAGTTTCCTAAATTTGTAAAAATTAAAAGTTTATCAATTGATTCTACTTTGTCTAAAAATAGCAAGGGATCTTTATCTTTTAATAAATAAGTTGATAATTCATTAGAGTCAAAAGTTTTAACAGTTATTTTTTTAACATAACCATCTCTAGAAACTCCAACATAAAAATTTTCTTGTTTAATTAATTCTTCTTTATTAATTTCAACTTTAAATTCTTCTTCATAAATTTCTGTTTTTCTTTCAGTTGCAAATTCTTTTTTAATTTCTTTAAATAGGGAAATTAAAAATTGATCGAAAGAGTTTTTATTATTTAAAAGATCGAGTGTCTTTTTAATTCTTTCTTCAAGCATATTTTTTTCATCGATATAAAGTTGCTGATCTATTCTAGAAAGTCTGTATAATCTCATTTCAGCAATTGCTGTTGCTTGTAATTCACTAAAGTTAAAGTTTTTCATTAAAGCTTCTATAACACCTTTTTTAGAATTGTCAGAATTTCTAATTATTTTAATTACTTCTTCTGTAATATCTCCAACTTTTATTAAAGCTAAAGTGATTTCTAGTTTTCTCTTATCTTTTTCCAAATCAAAGGTTAATTCCTTTGTTTTATATGTTTTAACATGATTCAAGTACGCATCTAACATATTATTCAAAGACATTAATTTTGGTGCATTATTTTCAATTGCAATGGAATTATATGAATAATAAACTTGCATTTCAGTTTTTAATAATAAATAATTTAAAACAGATTCAACTTTAGTATCATTATCAATTTCGATGATGATGGAAATTCCGTTTCTATCAGATTGATCTCTTACTTCTTTAATTCCATTTATTTTTTTATCTATTCTTATTTCATCAATGTCTTTAATTAATTTAGACTTAACCACACCAAAAGGGATTTCATAAATTTCAATATGCTTTTTATTAATTTCTTCGCTTAACCTGTATTTTGAAACTAAAACAATTCTTCCTTGACCTCTCTCAAAAGCTTCTAAAATCCCTTTTTTTCCGTATATTATTCCACCAGTTGGAAAATCTGGACCTTGAACAATGGAAGATAATTTTCTTAATTCAATATTAGGATTTTTTATTTTTGCAATTGCTGCATCTAAGATTTCTCCTAAATTATGTGGAGGAATTTCAGTAGCAAATCCTGAAGCAATTCCTTTTGCTCCATTAATTAGTAAATTAGGAATTAATGATGGTAATACAGTGGGTTCTTTTTCCGAATCATCAAAATTTGGAGCAAAAGAAACGGTGTTTTTATTAATAGCTTCCAACATTAAATTAGTTATTAAACTTAATCTTGTTTCAGTATAACGCATAGCAGCAGCAGGATCGTCATCTATAGAACCTTTATTTCCATGCATTTCAACTAAAGGAACATTCATTTTTCATTCTTGAGCCATTCTTACCATAGCTTCATAAATAGAAGAATCTCCGTGTGGATGGTATTTACCAATAACATCACCAACTACTCTAGCTGATTTTTTAAAAGGTTTATCACTTTTTAAACCTAATTCCCACATTGAATATAAAATTCTTCTTTGCACAGGTTTTAAACCATCACGAGCATCAGGAAGTGCTCTTTGTTGTATTATATATTTAGAATATCTACCAAAACGATCTGATAAAATAGCATCTAATGATTTTGCTAAAAAATTTTCTTTATTTTTATTAAATATCATTATTTACTCCTGATTTATTAATATTACTTTCAAAGTCATCTTCAAGGGAAAAATCAACATTTTTGTTAATTCATTCTTTTCTTAATTCAACTTTATCTCCCATTAAAATAGAAACTCTTCTTTCTACAATTGCCACATCTTCAATTGAAACTTTAATTAAAGTTCTTGTTTCTGGATTCATAGTTGTTTCTCAAAGTTGCTCAGCATTCATTTCTCCAAGTCCTTTATATCTTTGGATTTCAGAATTGGGTTTATTTTTTAATAATTCTCTTAATTCTTCGTCACTTCAAGCATAAAGAATTTGATTTTTAGGTTTTCTTGTAATTTTATATAAAGGTGGTTGTGCAATATATACCATTCCATGTTCAATTAAAGGTTTCATATATCTAAATAAAAATGTTAAAAGTAAAATTTGAATATGGGCACCATCAGTGTCAGCATCTGTCATTATTATAATTTTTCCATATTGTGCGTTTTTAAGGTTGAATTCGCTACCAACACCAGCACCAATTGTATTGATTATTGTGGCAATTTCTTCATTTTTTAAAATATCAAGAAGTTTTGATTTTTCTGCATTAATAACTTTACCTTTAAGTGGTAAAATGGCTTGAGTTTTTTTATCTCTTCCTAATTTAGCACTACCACCAGCAGAATCTCCTTCGACAAGAAAAATTTCTTTTTCTTCCGGTTTTTTGCTTTGTGCTGGTGTTAATTTACCAGATAAAATTTTCTTTTCACTTAAAGCATCTTTAGTTTTTCTAATTTCTGCTCTTGCTAATCTTGCGGCATTTCTTGCTTCAAAAGATTTTTTAATTTTTTCAATTATTTTTTGAGTTTCTTCTTTATTTTCGTTAATTCAGAATTTTAATTCTCGAGAAACCACTTCTTCCACAATTGTTTTTGCTTCAGGGGTTCCTAATTTATCTTTAGTTTGACCTACAAATTCTAAAATCGATTCTGGTACTTTTAAAGAAAGGATTAAAGTTAACCCTTCTCTAATATCATTTCCATCAAAAGCAGTAATTTTTCCTTTTAAAAGGTTTTTTTCTTGTGCATAATCATTAAAAACCTTTGTAAATGCTGTTTTGGCAGCAATTTCATGTGTTCCACCATCTTTGGTTTTGACATTATTTACAAAAGAAATAATGGACTCAGAATAACTTTCTGTATATTGAAAACCAAATTCTACTTCTATTTTATTTTTATTATCACTAAAAGTTGCGATTTGTTTATTAATTACTACTTTAGAATCATTAATAAACTCAACAAAAGCTTTTATTCCATTTTCGTGTTTAAAAGTTTCGTTTTCTCCTGTATTTTCGTCATTAATTTTGATAGTTATACCTTTTAATAAAAAAGAAGATTCTCTTAATCTTTCACTAATTGTTTGAAAAGAAAATTTTGCTTTTTTAAAAATTTCATAATCAGGCAAAAAATGAACTTTTGTTCCTCTTTTGCCTGTATTTCCCATTAATTTGGTTTTATTTTTTATAGAACCACCATTTTCAAATTCAGTATAATATTCTTTTCCGTCTTTGAAAACTCAAACTTTTAATCATTTAGATAATGCATTAACTACAGAAGAACCAACTCCATGCAAACCACCAGATGTTTTATAAGCTCCTTCAGAAAATTTGCCACCTGCATGTAATTCACTAAAAACAAGTTCTACTCCTGTTAAACCACTTTCGTGTTTATCTACAGGAATCCCTCTTCCATCATCTTCTACAATAACAGAACCATCTGATTTCAAAGTTACTTCTATTTTTTTAGCAAAACCTGCTAAACATTCATCAACTGCATTATCAACAATTTCTCAAACTAAATGGTGTAAACCATTGACATCAGTGGAACCGATGTACATTCCTGGACGTTTTCTAACACCTTCAAGTCCTTTCAAGACTTTTAAACTACTAGCATCATAATTCATATTATTATTTTATAGCATTTTTCTTTTTTATTTTAAAAATACAAAAAAATATTTAATTTTTCATTTATTAAAAAGTCGAAAAAATGTTTAAAACATGATAAAATTTTCGTTTTTGGAATTTTTTTAGCGAATTCTTTGTTTTTTTTTTTTTTTGTATTATTGAAGTAGGTAAAGAAAATCTTTGCCTTTTAAATTATTAAGAAAGGAGGAGTTTTTATGTTAAATTGAAAAACAGTATGAACAAACCATTTTGGCGACAAAGATTGTGGTTATGATTATGCAGGAAGATATATTTGTTTTTCTGAATACGGTTCAAAAACAAGTTCTGCTTGAAACATTGAACACATAAGACCAAGTTCTATTGGTGGAACAGATAGATATGAAAATTTAATTCCTGTTCACGTTGTTACTAATGCAGAAAGAGCAAATAAACCAGCTTGAGTTTCTAATACCATTCCTTTTGAATATATAAAAGGAAAAGGCATAAGAAATAAAAGAACTGGTAAAATTGTTTCTTAAATGACAGCAAATAAGCACTTAATTTTTTAAGTGCTTATTTTAACTTCTTAATTTTAAAAATAAAAATAAAGGATATACAATGAAAAAAGAAAAAATTGAATTGATGCTTTTAATTTTTATTTGTTTAATATTAACTTTTCTTTCTTTATTTAATTTGGATGAATCTATTTGAATTTGAGAAAGAAATATAAATATTTGAAGAAAAATAATTAATATATTTGTAGCAATTTCAGGTATATTGGGCGTTATATCAATTGTAATGTTTGCAAAAAAGAAAAGAATTGCATTTATTTTAGCAATCCTTAATGCTGTTTTGTATGCATTTTTCTCATTTAGTAATGGTCTTGTGATTGACGGTTTTATTCAAATTTTATATATATTTATATTAATTTATATTTTTATAAAAGAAATAATAAATAATAAATATTTAAAAAAAATTAGAGAATTAAGACCCTCTTTATATGCTTCAATAGTTTTTGCAATATTTTTTGTTTTATTAGTCACTATATTTTACTTTTTAAATCCATATACAAATAATTTTATTGGCAAAATGCTAAATATAGATTATTTAGAATTTGCATCTAATTTTAATTATAAAATAACTGCATCACTAATTTTAGCAACATTTAATGCTATTTCAGTTGTTGCATTAACAATGATGGCTTTGGGATTTAGACAAAATTGAATAATTTGATGTTTTAAAAATATTCTTTGTTTCTTTTTCTTCGGTGGGATTGCTTTTTTAAGTTGAACTATATTATTTATTAATTTTGTTTATTTGGTTATTTCAATTTATTTATATTTTGTTATTTCTAAAGAAAAAAGATTAACAATTGCATTCATAGGAATGGGAGCAAGTGGTAAATCCACTATTATCAATAATTTAAGAAATTTTTTAACAGAAAAAAATATTAAAATTATTGATGAAAGATTAAAAGATGAACAAATATTTATAGATTATATGAATGATTTAAAAGCTAAAGGGTATTTTACACAAAAAATATTCTTTAAAGATCGCTTAAAACAAATTAGAGAAATGCAAAACTATTCCAAATCACTAATTGATAGACATATGATTGATGATTTTCTTTTCCCAGAAACATTAATAAAAATGAACTATTTTACGCCAAAACAAAAGGTTTTATGAAATTTCTTTTATAAGGTTAAATACAAATTTCTGTTATCTTTAGAACCTAAGGTTGACATCGCTTTTCTTATTTTAAAAGATTTTGATTTTATTTGAAAAAATAGAACTAATGCAAGTGAAAAACACGAATTAGAAATCGAAAAAAAGAGAAGAAAAATTGAACTTCAAAACAAAAATTTTTTTCAAATGGTAAACACAGAATATTTAAAAGAAAATAAAGAAATTAGTAAGAATTTAAGAAAAAATCTAATGCTTTTTGCTAAAAAACACTATGAATTTATAAATATAGAAATAGAAGATTCTACAGAAAAAATAAAAGAAATTATTCAAAAAGAAGTAGAAAATTACTAAATTTAAAATCAACCACAATTAAGATGGTTGATTTTAATTTATACAAAATTGATAAAAATTTTAATATTTCCACTTATTGAAAAATTTAGAGTTTGTTTGGAAACAATAAAAACATCACCTTGTTTAATTTTTGTGATTTTGTTTAAAAAACCTTCTCCTTCAAAAACTACAACTTCTGTACAATATTTTGCTTTTGTTGTGTCAATAATTTCTGTAGTATTATTTATTTCTTTTTTAGTTAAGTTAAAATTTTTTGCATTGTAAAACCCTTCTTGATTTAGTTGTTTTTGAATAATAGCTTGCAAATCCAATTTCATAGTTTCAAGAGATTCTTTAATATGAATTTCTCTTTTTTTACCATCTGTATCTATTCTTTCATAGTCATAAAGACGATAAGTTATATCACTAGATTGTTGCAATTCAAAAACCATAGTTTCTTCCGGTATTCCGTGAATTAAACCAGATTCTATAAAAACAAAATCTCCTTTTTTAAGTTCTATTTTATTTAAATATTTTTCAGTTTCTTTACTATTAATAACTTTTTCAAAAACTTTTTTTTCTGTTGTTGTAGAACCTAAAATAAAGGGTTTTCCTGTATTTTCTAATACATATCAACATTCATTTTTACCTAATGAATTAAATTTTTTAGCATATTCATCATCGGGGTGAACTTGAATGCTTAAAGGATATTTTGCATCTAAAAATTTAGTTAAATTAGGATAAACAAATGTTTCAACTTCATTTTTGTCTAAACCAAAAAATAAAGGATTTCCCTTTATAAAATCACTAAATTTTTGATTTGTGTTGCTCAAGGTTGATTCACAATCTTTTATTGCTGAAATCAATCATGCTTCACCAATATTTTCTTTTAAATTAAAAATCTTTTTTATGTTGTTATTTGCTCATAAAGTTTTTTTAAAATATGGTTTTAAAAAAATAATCTGTTCCATTTTATCTCATTTTTTTGTTAAATAATGAATTTGCAGTCAAACTACTAAAAATTAATGATAGAAATGAAATTAATAATAAAAATATTCCATATATAAATTTAGTGATGTTAACTGCTTCCAGCATCTTACTAATAGAATTATATTTTTCACTTCCTTCTTTTAGTGTTGATAATTGTTTGTTTAACTCAACAAACTTATCATAATCTGCTGTACCTAAAACTGTTAATATTATACCAATAATGAGAGAAATTAAGAAAAGTGATATAAATAGATATAAAATTACTTTGTCTTTATTTAAACTTATTTTATTCATTTTTAGCCCCTTTTCTTAAATTGAGTTTATTTTTTAAATTATTTAAAAAAGGTATGTTTATATTTATATTTGATGATTTTGAATTTTTTCAAAATCCATAAATTAAACAAGTAATTGTTGTTCCTACAATAATTGATAAAAAGAAGAATAAGATTCCTAATCCGCTACCATGAACATTAGAACCAACTGCTCCTAAAATTGCAACAATAGGTCCACCATGAGCTGCTGCATTTGTAACACTTAATAATCCAGCCATTGCTCCTGCAATTGCTGAACCAATTACATTAGCAGTAATAACTCTTTTTGGATCTGCTACTGCAAAAGGTATTGCTCCTTCACTAATTCCAATAAATCCCATAATTAAAGCAGAAATACCTAATGATCTTTCTTGTTCATTGAATTTTTTTCTAAAAATTATTGTTGCTAATCCCATTCCAAGTGGTGCTACAGGTATAGCAGCAGCAACCATTCCCATTGGCTCAAAAACTTTTTGTGCAACTAAGGCTGTAGAAGTTAAAAAGGCTACTTTATTTATTGGTCCTCCCATATCAAATCCTGCCATTCCACCAAGTAAACCACCAATTAGAAATGCAATTCCTAAATTTAATGCTCCACCACTTTTAAATAAGTTTTGTAGTGCATTAATAAATTTATCCATTATAAAACCAATAGGAGCTCCTATTATAAAAATAACTAATAATGAATAAAATAAAGTTACAGCGATAGGTATTACAAACATTGGAATTATTGCAGCAATAGATTTTTGAATTTTTAGTTGTGCTAATCACTTAACTGTATAACCAATTAAAATTCCAAAAAGAATTGAACCTAAAAATCCCATTGGAGTTTGAACACTTATGTTACCAATACTAAAGAATAAACTATTCATATTTGCAACAGTGGAGACAACAAATGCTGGCATTATTGCAGCTCTACCAGCAATTGAATAAGCGATATATGCTCCCAAAGCACCTATCATTAAGGTAAATGATACAACTCCTATTTGTAGTATGTATCAAAGAAAATCACCTTTTGGTGCTGCAGAATTATTTCCATAAATACTTTTTCCAATTCCTAAAGATAAAGCAATCATGATCCCACCAAAAATTACAAATGGAATCATATAAGAAATACCAGTAACAATATGTTTTAATAAACCTTTTTTATCTGTATTTTCCTTTATATTTGTTGATTTTTCAGTGTGTTTATACACTGAAGATTTTTCTGCTTTTTTGATTACTTCTTCAGTATTGTGGATTGCTTCTTTTGTGGAAGTTGTATATAATTTTTTGTTATTAAAAATCGATAAATCTACTTCTACATCGCTTGCTACTATCACAAATTCAGCTTCTTCAATATCTTTTGATGTTAAAGTATTTTTAGAACCTACTGAACCACGAGTTTCAATTTTAGGAATATATCCTTTTTCTATTAATTTCTTTTCTAATGTTTCTGCAGATAAATAAGTATGAGCAATTCCTACAGCACAGGAAGTTATACCTATAACTTTTTTACCATTAAAATCTTTTACTTTTGTTTCTTCTTTCTTGCTTATAAAGTTATTAAATAAAGTTACTATTTCTTCTTTATCCAAACTACTTTTAAGTTTTTCAATCATTTGAGAATCTAAAAGCATTGTAGAAACTTTTGCTAATGTTTCTAAATGAATATTATTTTCAGTTTTAGATGGAACTAAAATTGAAAATATGTATTTTACTTTAGAATTATCAAATGTTTTTCATTCTATATTTTCTTTCAACTTTATAAAAAATAAAGCTGGTTTATCAATGTATTCAGACTGAGCGTGGGGTATAGCAAATTCTTGTTCCATACCAGTTGAAACTTGATTTTCTCTATTTATCAATGATTTATAAACTTCATAAGAATCTGAAGTTATTTTTAGTTCACTTGCTTTTTTAGCTATGAAATTAAAAACTTCATCTTGAGTTGTTAAATCTTCGTTGATAAAAATTTTATCTTTTGAAAAAATTTCCATTTTTCCTCCTTATGTCTATAATAAAATTATATTTTTATAAAGAAAACAAAAAGGAAAAAGGAAAAAAATTTACTTTTTATATGTAAAATTAAGAAAAATATTTTTCTTATTTATTTCAACCTTCTAATATTTTTAAATTCTTTAAATAAATTTCATCATAATTATGATTCTTATGTTCTATTAAAAGAAAAAATATTAAATCTGCTATAAACTGTTGATTTATTTTGGAAGAAATGGAAACTAATCTTTTATCTTGTTCTAAGGTATGATAAATGATTACATTTTGATATTTTTCTTTCATTGTTTTGTTTGCTGTTATTAGATAAAATTTAATTTTTTGCTCTTCAAACAAATTTATAATATGTTTAATTTCTTTTGTGTCACAAGATTTTGAAAATAAAATATTTGTAACTTGTTCTTTTCTTTCTTGTGCTGATATAAGTAAAAAAGAGTGAAAGTCTTTAAAAGGTAAAGCATTTAAACCAATTTTTTGCAAATTAATTCCCAACTCGCCAGCAGAAAGAAAAGAACTTCCTGCTCCAAAAAGATAAGTTTTTTCTGAATTTACAATATCATGAACCAAATCATTAATTTCTTTTAAGTCAACTAAATGAGCAGTTTGAAAAATCGATTCTTTATAGTAATTAAATAATTTATTTAATATTTCTATATTCTTTTCTTTTTTAATGCCATTTAAAGTTTCATTAGAGTTTAAATAATTATGAAATACATAGAATTGCATATCCTTTAATGAGTTAAAACCTAATTTTTTTACAACTTTTGAAATCACTGAAGTGGAGATAAAAGTTTTTAATGCTATTTGTTTAATGGAAAAACTATAAAATTCTTTAGGATTATCTAAAGCAAAATTTATTAAATTCATTTCGGTTGAAGTTAGTTTTTCCAATTCTTTAGAAGTAAAAAGTTTAATATTCATATTTTCTTGTCCTTTTAAAAATTATACATTCAAAAAAAGATTAATAAGTTATGAAAAAAGCAAAAACCTAATTTTTATTAGGAATTTGCTTTTAATTTTAATTCTTTTATTATTAATAATAGGAATTTGTTTTTATTGTTTTACCTTTTAAACTTTTATTTTTCATATAAAATATTTAATTTTTTGTATTTTTCTAAGTATTTTAATTTAATTTCTACTTTTTTAAGAATAAAGTAAAAACTAAAATTATGTAAAAATAAAAGAAATTTATTTTGAATTAATTTTTCAATTTGTTTATAATCTCTTTTTAAATATAATAATAGAAAAACAGGTTTAATAAATGTTAGTAAACTCAGTAGAAAAAGTGGAATCACAATAATCAATATTAATGGAGCGTCCTTTGTTTTTGGATCTTGAACTAAAATAAAAGAAAGAAGTAATACCATACTTAAAAAATAGATAATTAAAAGTATTCTAATAAAGAAACTTATTATTACTGATTTAGTGCTTTTCAAAGATTTGATATAGACACTTAACAATTCAAACTTATTCATTTTTTTCTCCAAGTATTTTTTCATATTTTTTTGCTATTAATCTCATATATAATTCTCTTCTATCCATAGAATTTCTAGTATTTTCAAAAGAGAAATTTTCTAACAAAGCAAAATTTTTATTAATTTTATGTTCTTCTAAAAATTCTTCTTTTTCTTTTTCGTTTTTAAAGAAAAATACAGGATTTTCAAATGAAAATGTAGTATTATGAATAACATAATTTTTCATAATATCATCATATTCATTATCAAAAGATTTTCTAAGTGTTTTTACTTCAAAATTTGTTTCTAAATTTTCCAACAAGGAATATAAACTAATTTTTTTAAAGTTTATTTCAAGAAATATTTCTTCTTCTTTTAAAAAACTAATCTTTTCAATTTTTAAATCAATATTATATTTTAACATTTGATCAAAAGCTGAAATTAGTGAAAACTGAGATGAGTGTAAAATAACATCTTTATAAATTTCTTTGAAAGAATCTAAAGAAAATTCCCAATTCTCCAAACTTAAATGTTTTAAATCCAAAATTAAATTACTTATTTTGGTTTCATCTTTATTTTCTAAATTGAGTTGTTTATATAACTGAATAAGTTTAGAGGCAAATTGAAATTCTTTATTAGGAATTGTGAAATTATATTTTTTAACTAAATATTCTTCTGGAATAAATCTAAATAATAAACTATCAATTTTTATGTTTTTATATTTTCCTTTTGCAACTAATTTGGTATTAACTAAATTTTCATTATTATTTAAGTTTAAACTACTTAAATTAAGAACTTTGCTACTTTGAGAACAAAAGTCCAAATCATTTATTTTCCTATTAAATTCAAAAGTTAAATAGGAAGCAAAACTACCTAAAAATAAGGCATTTTGGTTGTTTTTACTGATTTCTTTTGCTACCTTGAATATATTTTTAGTTTCTTTGTCCATTTTAAATTCGGAAAATAATTTAAAATTAAATTTTAGAAACATAATAATACTAAGTATTTTTCTTGCTGTTACAAATTTATTTTTTTGATAGTAAACTATAAATAAAATATGAAAAATGACAATAATACTTAGGTAAGTTCAAATAAAGAAAACAATTCAGAAAAAAAGATAAGTATATCAATCATAATTGGTATTAATAAGATAAAATAAACCAACAAAACATATGATAAAGTTTATAACAAAAACAATGTCTCAAAATAACGATCAAAAAGACGTTAACTTAAAATAATTTATTTTAAGTGCTATATTGGAATTAAGTTTCATTTTAGATAACTCCTTTGTTTTATTTAAAAAGGTTGTAAAAAATCCTAAACTTAATTAGGATTTTGTTTAGTTTATTATTTTATTAAATAAATAAATTTATTTTAAAGTCCTAAAAAAGTAAAAATGAAAATACTGGTTAATTTTAATAATTAACTTCTTGATATTATAAATAATAATATTTTTAGTTATTTTCATTTTTCCTCCTGCAACCATAATTTCATTATAATACTTTTTTGCAAAATTTTCAAAATAAAACCAAAATATTTTAAAATCAATTATTAATTTCAAATATAAAATTGTAAAATGATATAATAAAATTAAATATATTATAATTTATAAAAGATAGGGGATAGTGTGAAAATTTCAGACATCAAAAAAATTGCTCATAGAATCATTGAAAACCAAAATATAGAAAATAGTTTTATAGAATATAAAAAATCTTTAGACTTTAAAGATAAAATTCTAAAAACTGCTTGCGCTTTTGCTAATAACTATATGAATGATGAAATTGGTCTATTATTTATTGGAATTGAAGAAGTAAATGATACAACTACTGGTGATAAAGCATTTCCAAAACGCCCAATAACAGGTATAAAAGAATCAAAAATAGAAAGCCTAGAAAATAAAATAAAATCTCTACTAGTTAATATTTACCCTAAAATAAATTACAATCTCCTAACTGATCAAATAGATGACAAGTATTATTTAATTATCGCTATAAAAGACAATAATAACGGACCTTTTCAAACAACAGAAAAGGCAGAAAAAGAGATTGGATTAAAACCTGGACGATATATAAGAATAGGAAGAGACACAAGATTACCTAAACCCCTTGAAGAATTTGAACTTTTAAGAAAATTTGCTAACTATTCTTTTAGTTCTAATTTAAATCATATTGCAACAATTGATGATTTAAATTATGAATATATGAAAGAATATTTGATATTAACAAATGCTAAAAAAGATATTATAGAAATGTCTAAAATTGATATGGCAAAAAGTATGGGACTAATAAGTGATAATAAATTTGAAAATTATCGAGCAAAAAATTTTGCTGTTCTAATGTTTGCAGAAAATCCAAGTAAATTTATTCCTAATGCATTTGTTAAAGTGATTAGAGAAGTAGATGGTACTGACAAGATGGAAGAAAAAATATTTGATGGACCAATTTGACTTCAAGTAAAACAAGTTAATAAGTATTTTGAAAATAATATAATGACATACTACACAATAAGAGAAGATAACAAAATAGAACATAAAATTATTTATAATTATCCACTTGCAACTTTCAAAGAATTAGCAACAAACGCAATTTTACACAAAGAATATGAAAATAATGAATTTGTTGGGATTTATATTTATAAAGATAGAATCTCTTTCATCAACCACAACAAGCCATTACCGCCAGTAACAATAGAATCTCTAAATAATGAAACCAGTTTCGATCAAAGAAAATATATAAACAATGAAATCAAAAATATGTTTTTTGCACTGAAATTAATAGAATCTTATGGTTCAGGGATAAGAAGAGCAAAATCAACTCTTTTGCAAAATAATTCACCTAAATTACTATTTAGTTCAGGGGATGAAAAAAGTAATTTTACCAATGCAATTATTAAAATAAATGAAGAATTTTATAAAAATTTTGATAATAGTTTTTCTAAAAAAACTACCACCAAAACTACCACCAAAACTACCACCAAAACTACCACCAAAACTACTCTTAAATATGATCAAATTCTTAATTTATTAGAGAAAAATCCGTTAATAAATACAAAAGAAATATCAGAAAAATTAAACATCACAATAGATGGAGTTCGTTATCATTTAAGAAAAATGAAAAAGGAAGGATTGGTACGTTATGAGGGTTCTTCCAAACTCGGAAAATGAGTAATTAAAAGGAAATAAAATAATATAATGTAAAATCTGAGTGTATTTAGGTAACATAAGACATTTTGTTTAAATTACTCTTGATTACTTTTTTACAAAGCAATTAATTTCATTATTTATTTAATAAAAAAGTTAACATTTTGAATGTTAACTTTTTTCTTTTGCTTTGAAATTATTTAATAATTTCTGTTACTGAACCAGCACCAACTGTTCTTCCACCTTCACGGATTGAGAATTTTGTACCTTGTTCAACAGCGATAGGAGCGATTAATTCAACTGTTAAGTCAACATTATCTCCTGGCATAACCATTTCTCTTCCTGCTTCAAATTTAATTCCACCAGTAACGTCTGTTGTTCTAAAGTAGAATTGTGGTTTGTAGTTTTGGAAGAATGGTGTATGACGTCCACCTTCTTCTTTTTTAAGAGCATAAATAGCTGCTTTAAATACTGTGTGAGGAACTATTGTTTTTGGTTTAGCAATAACTTGTCCTCTTTCGATTTCTGTTCTATCTACTCCACGTAGTAAAACTCCAGCATTATCTCCAGCCATAGCTGAATCAAGGTTTTTTCTGAACATTTCAATTCCAGTAACAACTGTTTTTTTAGGTTGTTCTTTGTAACCAACGATTTCAACTTCTTCGTTAATTTTAACTTGTCCTCTTTCAACTTTTCCTGTAGCAACTGTTCCACGTCCTGTAATTGTGAAAACATCTTCAACCGCCATTAAGAATGGTTTATCCATTTCTCTAACTGGAGCATCGATATATGTGTCAACTGCATTCATAAGTTCAAAGATTTTTTCTTCTCATTCTGGTTTTCCTTCTAAAGCACCTTTAGCTGAACCTCTAATGATAGGTGTGTTTTCACCATCGAATTCGTAAGAAGATAATAAGTCTCTAATTTCAAATTCAACTAGGTCAACCATTTCTTCTTCACCAACTAACATATCTACTTTGTTTAAGAAAACAACGATTTTTGGAACCCCAACTTGTTTTGATAATAAGATGTGTTCTCTTGTTTGAGGCATTGGTCCATCTGTAGCAGCAACTACTAAGATAGCACCATCCATTTGAGCTGCACCTGTAATCATGTTTTTAACATAGTCAGCGTGACCTGGACAGTCAACGTGTGCATAGTGTCTTTTTTCTGTTTCGTATTCAATGTGAGCTGTGTTAATTGTAATTCCACGTTCTCTTTCTTCTGGAGCAGCATCGATTGATGCATAGTCTTTAGCTTCTGCTAATCCTTTTTTTGATAAAACTGTAGCAATAGCTGCTGTTAAAGTAGTTTTACCATGGTCAACGTGTCCAATTGTACCAATATTAACGTGTTCTTTTGAACGATCAAAATTTAATTTTGCCATTATATTTCCTTTCATTTATATTAATTTATTTTATTTTAAACGCGCTTAAAACCAACCAAAGAATAGTCTTTCATCTATTTCCTATCCAATCGCGCTTAATTTTTAGTATTTATTTATTATATAAAATACATTAATATTTTACCAAAAAAAAGCAAAAATAAAAATTATTCATACCACAAAAAAATAAAAAGAAAGCACCCTGACGGGTGCTATGAATATAGTATTAATTAATTTATCTGAATTTTTAATATATATGACTATTTAACTAAATTTATGATTGAAAACAAATATAATTTATGAATTACAAGAATTTAATTAAAAATTTAAATATATAGTGTGTATATTAAGTGTAAATTATGTGTGAAGTAAAAGGAGTTAACAAAACTATATTAAAATAAAATTAAAAATTAAGAAAATAAATTAAATAAAACAAATCTAAAAGTAATTATAATATTTCGCATAGATAGTTCTCTATGCGTTATTATTCTACCATAAAAACGCTTCTTTTTTTTTTTTTTTGCAAAAATTTTTATTTTTTTAAAAAAATTAATAATTTATTTCAAATTAAGAGAACTTACTATAAAAAAATAAAATCCTTATTATTTCTGTATTTCATATTATAATTTAATAATATTTATATTTGAAAGTAAACAGGGAATATGAAAAAAAGAAAATTATTATTTATTGGTTCGTCAGTAGTAACTTTACCTACTTTGTTTGCAGTTTCTTGTGTTGATAAAAACCAAACTTCTGAAAAAACACCAGAAAACAAAAAAGAATATAAACTAGAAAATAGCAAATTCTTATTTAAAAACAACCAATCTTTTATTGAATTAACTTTTAATCAAGAACTTACTGGAGCAAACTCCGCTTCTATAAGTTTATTAAACAGAAATACCAAAGTTAAATCTTCTATTGAAGAAAATATTAAAAATAATTTAACAAATAAAGTTGTTTTTAATTTATCAAAGGCAAACATTGAAAAAGAACAAGATTTTCTTGTTAAATCAATTTTAATTGATGGCAAAAAAGTTAATTTAAATAAAGAAATTAACTTTTTAAGCGATGAAAAAGTAATTACTGATTTTAATCCTGAATTTAATTCACAAAAAAATAATTTAGTATTTCAAACTTTTAATTTTTATTATTCTGATGATAAAAATATAACGAAAATAAAAGAAAATGATAATAAAACACTACTAAACAAGCAAAATGAAAATTACAAAAAATATTTAGAAACAAAAGGAAATGAAGACACAACCACTTCTGCTTCTAAAAAAGATTTAGAAATAAAATCAAATGATTTATTATTTGATGAAAGAGAAGTTGAAGTAACTGAAAAATATATTGCATTAAAATTCCACCAAACAAACATTTATGAATTTAATAAAGGTAAGATTTTAGTTAAAAATCTAAATCCTTTAAAACCTTGATCAAAAGTTATTGATCTAGATTATGATATTGTGGCTCAAGAAGTGAGATTTTTAAGAAGTGAAATATAAACATGGACACAAAAACTTAACATTATTTTATAACGTCGCAGCAAATTGTTGC
>NZ_JBTGVG010000006.1:0-44247 GCF_054343455.1 Mycoplasma sp. 1012 | reverse complement strand
ATTGAGAAATTTTTACACAAAATTTATTACACTTCCAGCTTTTTTTTAAATTATAGTTAAAATCCGAATCATTAATTAATGAAAAATCAATAACTTTATTTTCTTCATCAATTTTAGATTTAATTAATACTGATTGTTTTAAATAATTATAATTAGTTTTATATTCTAGTGTTCTATGAATAACAATGCTATTATTTTCAAAAATTTGATCAAATGTTTTATCTTTGAAAAAAATCTTTTCAAATTCTGTTAAAATATCATTTTCGCTTTTTTTAGTTTTGCTATTCTCTTCTGTGTAAAATTCCTTAATAGAAGGAATAATTTTATTTTTAAATTCTTCTTTGTTATTGATAATGTGTATGTCATCATTAAATAAAAGATTATTTGAATTAAGTGAATTATTTTTAAAAATTAAAACATCTGATGTAAAAATATTTTGCTCTTTTTGTTTTTGAAATATTAAAGGTCAATAATCTTTAAATAAATCATTTTTAATAAAAAAATTCTCTTTGTATTGAAACTCTTTATATAAATTAAGTAAAATTTTTTCGTTTTCTTCTTTATTTGTTTTAGAAAATACAATTTCTTTATTTTTTTCTGTTTTAATTAATGTAAACCTTTTCTTTTGTGAAACTAATGATGTTTTTCTCGTAGTTTCTCCACTATCAATTCCAGGCAAATTTAAAACTGATATTTCTAAGATATTAAACTTATCAACTGTATTTTCATCAATTATAAAATTTAAAAAATCATTAGTATATCATAAAGATTCATTTTCTAATAAAATTAAATTGTTTTGTGTTAATTCATTTTCTAATTTGTTTCCATTAAGAAAATCTTGTTCAAACATTTTTGTAATTTGTTCTTTGGTTAATCTATTATTTATATTGAATTTATCATATAATTCATTAATTTTACTAACAATTTTTTCATCAAAATCATCAATAGTTTTTATTATTAATTTTTTTTCATTTAAAAAGTTAAAATTATTTTCTTTGCTTTCAAATAATTTTTCTCTAAATTGATCAAAAATAAAACTATTGTTTGCTTTTATATTTTGTTGATCTTGTTTAATTTTAATGAGATTTTCAAAATAAATTGATTTTACTTTAATTTGCTCAATATATTCTTTTATTTCTTTCTGAGCACAAGAAAATAATGAAAATGTCATCGGAAAACTTAAACTAATTAATATTTTTCTTTTATTTTTTAACCACATAAGTAAATGCTAAATTATCCTCAATTGAATTTTCAAATAAAGAAGATTTATACTTTTTAATAACTAGTCTAAAATTAGACGATTCTGTAACATCATATTCTATCAATTCATCATTTGAATCACTAGAAATAGAACTACTTACTTGTATTCAATTTCCTGAATTATCCATTTTTTCTAAAATTAAATCATAATCAGAAAACTTACTATTATTTTGTCTTGAAAAAGCAGTTTCTTTTTTAAGTTGTAACTCTTTTATGTGTTCTTTTTCTCATTTTTCATTTTCTGAATTTATTCTATTTAGTTCTGCTACATTTGCAATAGCACCCCCCAAAGGACCTAAAAATCATCATCAATTTACTTGTGGATTATATTCAACTCTTTTTTCTTCATTTGCTGCAATGCTTGTTTGTGTTAGTGTTATAGGTACTAATATACCAGGTACTGCAGTTATAAATAAAATATTTTTTTTCATTTTTTTTAATACTTTTGATCCTTTTTTAATTTTTGACTTAAATTTATTTAAATCTTTTTAAATTATATCATTTTGCAATGTTTTTTTGGTTATAATATAATAAAAAAATAATTGCTTTTTTTGGACTGCTTTTAAGTTTTAATCATTTCAACCAACAAAAATATTACTTTAATAAAAGTTTTTATATCTAAAAATAATTTGCTAGACTTTTTAGGTATTATCTTATCTGCTAATTTACGACTTACAAAATATTTTGATTTCTTTTATGGAGCAAAACTATTTTTATTTAATACTTTTTATTTAATTTAATTATATTTTAATCAATTTACTTCTGAAGTAATAATAAAAAGTTCAAATTTTTTTATGTTTTTTTGAAAAAAATGATTTTTTTTTAACAAATTATTTATTTTAGGTATATAATTATTTATGGTTGTTATCAACCAAATATTTTCATTTATTAAATTTAAAATTATTGTATTTATTTTTTTATTATTGTTATATTCTTGTTATTAGATTATTTTGTGTATACCCCCTATTATATTTTAGTCTCCTTTCTAAGTTTTTAAATCTTTTAAAGTGTTATTATAATAACTAATCTTAATAATTAAAAATATAAAAAAATTGAAAATCCATTTTGAAAATTACATTACGTTTTCAATATCAAAATCAAGAACAAATTTTCACTGTTTATCTGTTCTTGATTTTTTCTTTTTTTTAGATAAATATAAATATTTTTATTTCTTTTTAATGTATAATTTTTATTAAATATAAAAAATTTTATTAAGGAGAAAAATGTCAAAAATTACAAGCATTCACGCTCGTGAAGTGTTAGATTCAAGAGGTAATCCTACTGTTCAAGTAGAAGTTAAAACAGAATTTGGTGGTTTTGGTTCAGCCATTGTTCCATCAGGTGCTTCAACAGGGACAAGAGAAGCTTTAGAATTAAGAGATCAAGATAACGCTTTTGCATCAAATTGATTTGGTGGAAAAGGAGTTATGCAAGCAGTTAAAAACGTTAATGAAAAAATTGCTCCTATTGTTTTGGGGATGGAAGTTACAGATCAAAGAAAAATAGACTTAGCAATGATTAAATTAGATGGTACTCCATTTAAGAAAAATTTAGGTGCTAATGCTATTCTTGGAGTATCTTTAGCTGTTCTTAGAGCCGCAGCAGATGAATTAGAAATTCCTTTATATAAATATATCGGAGGAACAAACGCAAGAAAATTGCCAGTTCCAATGTTAAACGTTATTAATGGTGGGGAACACGCATCAAATACCATCGATTTCCAAGAATTTATGGTTATGCCATTAGGTGCAAAAACAATAAGAGAAGCTTTACAAATGGCTAATAAAGTTTTCCACAACTTAGCTAAATTATTAAAAAAAGCAGGACACGGAACACAAGTTGGTGATGAAGGTGGATTTGCTCCTAACTTAAAATCACACGAAGAAGCTTTAGACTTTTTAGTTGAAGCTATTAAAGTTGCAGGATTTACACCAGCAACTAAAGGTGAAAATGCTGTTGCTATTGCTTTAGATGCTGCATCATCAGAGTTATATGATTCAAAAACTAAAAAATATACTTTTGGAAAATTAAAAACAGCTATTGAAGCTAAAAAAGAAGGATTTGCAAGTTTAACTGACAAAGTTGAATTTACAACAGATGAATTAGTAGAATACTATGGAAAATTATTTGCAAAATATCCAATTATTTCTGTAGAAGATGGATTTGCAGAATCAGACTGAGAAGGATTTAAAAAATTTAATCAAAAATTTGGTTCAACTCACCAAATAATGGGAGATGATTTAACTGTTACAAATGCTTCTATTTTATCAGAAGCTATTGCACAAGGTTCAATTAACTCAATTTTAATTAAATTAAATCAAATTGGTTCAGTTTCTGAAACACTTGACACAATTGAATTAGCACATAAAGCAGGATTTACAGCTGTTGTATCACACCGTTCAGGTGAATCAGAAGATACAACAATTGCTGATTTAGCAGTTGCAGTAAATGCAGGTCAAATTAAAACTGGTTCTTTATCAAGAACAGATAGAGTTGCAAAATATAACAGATTATTAGCAATTGAAGAAGAATTAGCTGAAGCAGCTGAATATGATGGAGAAAAAACTTTCCACAACTTAAAAAGAAATGTTAAGTAATTAAATTATTTTAATATGCCACAAGATGTAATAAAAATTATTTTTATAGTAATTTGATTATTGATAATATTAAGTTTTATCATTTTAGAACTAGCTACTAATGGAATTTGAACAGCATTAACAAGTATAAGTGCTATTCCTTCATTAATTATCGCTTTAGTAACTAAAGGTGTTTATTGAAGCATAATAGCTCAAATTCTTACTTTTATTGTTGTTTGAATTATTATCTATTTTTCAACATATAAATTACTTAAAAATAGACTTTATTCTACCAAAATAGGTGTAGAAAGAATTCAAGGTTTAACTAAATCTAAGCCTAACATTTTAATTGAAGATAGTTATGAATATGGAGAAGATACTCAAAATTATGGAAAAATTAAAATTGATGGTAAATTTTATAGAACTATTTCAGTTGAAGGTCAAGGAAAAATAGAGAAAGGAAATTGAGTAAAAGTTAAATTTGTAAAAGGAAATATCCTTTACATAGAAAAAACAACTCAAAAGGAAAATTAGTATGATTTGAATTATTATTGTTTCTGTTCTTGCTATTGCGATAATTATATTATTAATAATAGCTTTAATAAGAAGCATTAGAATTATTCCACAATCTGAGTTTGCTGTAGTTGAAAGACTTGGTAAATATAACAAAACACTTAAAAATGGAATAAATTTCCTTTTACCTTTTGTAGACAGAATTGTTAAAAGAGAAAACTTTAAAGAAAAAGTTTTAGATTTCCCAGAACAAGATGTTATTACTAAAGATAATGCAGGAATAAGAGTTGACACAGTTGTCTTTTTAGAAATTACAGATCCTAAACTCTTTGTTTATGGAGCAGAAAATTCTATGAAAGCCATTGAAAACCTTTGTGCTACAACACTAAGAAATCTACTTGGTGAATTAGAATTAGATGAAGCATTAATTTCAAGAGATACTATCAACTCTCAATTAACATTAATTTTAGATGAAGCGTCTGATTCTTGAGGAATTAAAGTACATAGAGTAGAGATTAAGAATATTATCCCTCCTAAAGAAATTCAATCAGCAATGGAAAAACAAATGAAAGCAGAAAGAGAAAAAAGAGCAAATATTCTTGAAGCAGAAGGAAAAAAAGCTTCTCAAATCCTTCTTGCTGAAGGGCAAAAAGCTGCTAAAATTCTTGAAGCTGAAGCTGATAAACAATCAGAAATTCTAAAAGCTGAAGCTAAAAAAACAGCTGAAGTATTAAAAGCTGAAGCCGATCAAAAAGCAATTGAATTATTAAATCAAACAAATATTACAAAAAATATTCTTACTTTAAAATCTATTGAACAACTTGGAGTTCTAGCTAACGGCCAAGCAACTAAAATTATTTTACCACCTAACTTAGGTGACGTTGCTAAAACAATGAGTGTTGCTTCTGAAATATTTAAAGAAGGTGACAAAAAATAAAAACAAAAATATCAAACTAACAAGTTTGATATTTTTAATTTATTTTTTAAAACTAATTTGATTTGTCAAATGCATCAGAAGCAATACTTACTTTTTCTTTATCAATTTCATTAATATTATTTGTTTTTATATCATTTAATTTAAATGCTTCTTTACTTATTATTATTTTTGATAATGGTTCTACAAAGTGAACTGATGTTATTTTATTTCTTTCAAATGCTGCTTTTGAAATTAACTCCAATTTATTTGATTTAAAATCTAAAGAAGTAATTTCATTGTTAAAAAAGGCTGAAATTCCTATTGATTTTAAATTAGAATTTTCTGAAATAACAAATTTTGAAATTTGATTATTTGCAAATGCTTGTTTTCCAATATAAGTTACTGAATCTGGTAAAATAATTTCTTTTATTTTGTTTGTTTCAAATGCATAATTACCTATTGTTTTTAAAATAGTTGCTTTTGAAAAATCTAATTCTTGCAACTCATAATCTATTTTTGATGTTGGTAATGTTCTATTTGTGAAAGCTGAATCTTCAATTATTTCTAAAGTTTGAGGAAAAATAATTTTTTTAAGATGATAGGAAACGATAACTTGGTTATCAACACCATCTTTTTTTATTGTTTCACTTAATAAAATTTCTCTACTTTTTTCACCAGCAAAAGCTCCTGTGTATATAGTTGTAATGGATTCTTTACTCAAGTCTAATGTAAAGGTTTTATGTTCTTTGTCAAATATAACATTAACAAATTCTCCTTTATCATTTTTCTTATTTACAAGATTCTCTCCTTGTTTGGTATTTGCATTATTGTCACCACAAGAAACAGCGACGATAGGTAAAACTAATAATGGACTTATAGATAAAAATATTTTTTTCATAGTTTAAATTTTACACTATTATTTTATTTTCCAATTATAATTTAAATAATATGTATAATTTAATTTCAAAAAATAAGCCTCAAGGCGATCAACCAAAAGCAATTAAAGAACTTTCCGACGGAATAAAAAATAATAAAAAATATCAAGTCTTACTTGGTGTTACAGGCAGTGGAAAGACTTTTACTATGGCTAATGTTATCAAAGAAACAAATAGGCCAGCTCTGATTTTATCACATAACAAAACTTTAGCTTCACAACTCTTTTCAGAGATGAAAAGTTTGTTTCCAGAAAACAAAGTAGAATATTTTGTTTCTCACTTTGACTACTATAGACCAGAATCTTACTTACCAGCTAAAGATGTTTATACGGAAAAATCCAGCAAAACAAACTGAGATTTAGAATCTATGAGAATGTCCACTATCAATGCATTAGTAACTAGAAGAGACACAATTGTTGTCTCCTCTGTTGCTGCAATTTACGGAGCACTTGATCCAAAAGAATATCAATCTAATCTATTTTATATCGAAGTAGGAATGAAATTAAATAGAAGTGATTTATTTAGAACTCTAGCAAAAATAGGTTATGAAAGAACTGATATTGATTTAGAACCAGGAAAATTTAGAACTAAAGGAGATGTTATAGAACTTTTTCCTGTATGAACTGAAGAATTAACTATTAGAATTGATTTTTTTGATGATGAAATTGAAAATATAGTCTATCAAGAAAAATTAAGCAAAAAAACTACAAAAAAAGTTAAAAATTTTGTTATTTATCCAGCAAACTCTTATACAGTAACTAATGATACAATTGAAAGAGCTGTTAAAACTATTGAAACAGAATTAGAAGAAAGATTATATTATTTTGAAAAAGAAAATAAATTAGTTGAAAAACAAAGATTAAATGACAGAGTTCGCAACGACATTGATTCATTAAAAGAATTTGGTTTTTGTTCTGGAATAGAAAACTATTCAAGACATATGGATGATAGAAGAGAAGGTGAAAAACCTTATACACTTTTTGATTATTTACCTAAAGACGCACTTATCTTTATTGATGAATCACATATGACAGTTCCACAACTACAAGCAATGTATAAAGGTGATTATCAAAGAAAAAGAAATCTTGTAGATTACGGTTTTCGTTTACCTTCTGCTTTAGATAATAGACCTTTAAAATTTGAAGAATTTGAAGAAATAGAAAATCAAATTATTTATATTTCAGCTACTCCTGCAGATTATGAAGTTGACAAAACTCACGGGGAAATTACAACACAAATCATAAGACCTACTGGTCTTGTTGATCCAATAATTGAAATTAAATCAACTAAAAATCAATTAGAAACTATGTACAAAGAAATTGATAATCAAATTAAAAATAATGAAAGAGTTATTATCATAACAGGAACAAAAAGGATGGCAGAAGAGTTATCATCTAATTTTAGAGAAAAACACTATAAATCAGCTTATATTCATTCTGAACACAAAACTTTTGAAAGAAATGACATATTAAGAAAATTACGTAAAGGAATTTATGATGTTGTTGTGGGAGTTAATCTACTGAGAGAAGGGATAGATTTACCAGAAGTTTCTTTAATTATGATTCTTGAAGCTGATACCAACTCATTTTCCAGAACAAAAGCTGCACTAATTCAAATGATTGGTAGAGTAGCTAGAAACGATCACGGTAGAGCAATTTTATTTGCTGATTCTATTACAAGCAATATTGAATCTACTTTAAAAGATAATGAAGAAAAAAGAAAAATTCAAATGGAATATAACAAAAAACACAACATCATTCCTAAAACTATCATTAAACCTATTTTTGACCCCATTCAATCAGTTGAAACAATTGATGCTTTAGAAAAATCTTCAAAAGTAAAAGATAAAAAAGAAAAAGAAGAAATAATAAAGGCACTAATAAAACAAAAAAATGAATATATTGCTAAAGATGATTTAGAAAAAGCAATTCAAATCCGAGACCTGATTTTAGAACTAGAATCTGATCTCTAAAATAAAGAAAATTCCTTTATAAAAGAACAAATCTTATATAAAGGAATTTTTATTTATAAAACTTTAGGATTAGCATTTATTATTATTTCTTCTATTTTTCCAGAAGCTAATTTAATAACTTTATTACATAACTCAGCAACTGTTGGATCGTGAGAAACCATTACAATTGTGGTTCCATAAGTTTTATTGATATATTGTAATATTTTTAAAACTGCTTTTGATGTTTTTTCATCTAAAGCGCCTGTAGGTTCATCAGCAAAAATAATTTCTGCATTTTTTGATAATGCTCTTAATATAGAAATTCTTTGTTGTTGCCCTCCAGACATTTGGGATGGATATTTATATTTAATGTCTTCTATTTCAAATTCTTTAAAAAGATTATTAATATTTAAAACTTTCTTTTTATCTTTTTGTAAATAGGCTCCTGTTTCAACATTATCATAACCATTTAAATTTTGCAGTAAATTATAACTTTGAAAAATAAAACTAACATTTTCTCTTCTGAATTTTGTTAATTTTGAATCATTGTAATATGTCAAATTATTATTTGCAACAATAACTTCACCTTCTGATGCTCTATCTAAACCAGAAATAATGTTTAATAATGTAGATTTTCCTGAACCTGATTTTCCAAATAAAACCGCAAAATCTCCTTTTTCTATTTTTAAAGTAACACCTTTTAAAACAGAAGTTATTATCGAACCAGAAAGATAAGATTTTTTAACATCAAAAATTTCAATGATATTATTTTCTGTATTTTGTGTAATCATATCTTTGTGTTTTTTCTTTGGTTTATTATTTGCTTTTTTTATTTTTTTTATTTCTTTTTTAGTAAGTAAAACTACATTTTCTTCTTTTATTTTACCTTTGTGTTCTTTATTATTTTGCTTTTCTGTCATTATTTTCCTTTCAATAAATAAATAGCTTTAATTTTATTTAAATTAATTCAAGCAATAAGAGATGTAAGTCCATAAACAAAGAATAAAATTACTATTGCAGTTAAAGCATGTCATCATTTTAAAGTAAGTATTAGAGCAATAGAACTAGATGAAATTAAGAATGCATTAAATAAAGCAATAAATCCAATAACCAGTGGAATAGCAATAATTGTAGCAACAATTATTAAAGGTAAATAAATTCCAAAAAATAGTTTTATTTTTTCTTTGTTATTGTATCCTAAGATCGAGAATATAGCAATGTTCTTTTCATTTTCAGTGATTATGATATTTGAAATCATAATTAGAATAACAACAGAAACTAAAAAGAAAATAATAACTATAGATAGCGTTAATTGAGAAACTGTGTTAGCAATATTATTAACAAAACCTATTTGAATATCTTTAGCATCTACATTTGTAGAAAGTGAATTATAAACATTTTTAGAATATAAGTCAATAAAATTATTTACACCTTGTTTAATTAAGGTTGTGTTTTCACTCTTGAATTTGTCACTTGTAATATTCTTATAGCTTAAATCGATGTTTTCAACATCAGTAATTGTCCTTTCTTTAAATGCTAATAATTTTTTAATTAATTCATCGCTATAACCATTATTTTTTAATACACCAGGTTGATCATTGCTACTTGAATATATTTGTGCAAAGGCAGTTTCATATTGTTCTTTTGTCTCAATATTAATTAGATCTCCACCAAACCAATATCCAGAATTTGCATATAAACCAACAGAACCAATAGTTTGCTCTGGAGTAACATCGTTAGATAAAATACCATTGAATCCATCTTGATCTAGTTCACTTAATCCAGTTAAATGATTTGCTATTTTTCTTGTTGTAACTAACTCACTATTAATGAAAGTATTTATAATACCAACTATTTTAAATTTATATTTTCTAAAGGAATTTCCTTCTAAAATTCTTATATATCTATCAATAGGATTTTTAACTTCTAATTCAATTGTATCACCGAGTTTTAAGTTGTTTTTATTTAAAAATACATAATTAACAGAAATAGGATAAACATCATTAATTACCTGTGTTTTTTCCATTAATTCGATTAAATTAACACCTTTTTCATCTTGGATTGATACATATTTAGAATTGTTATTATAACCATAAATTTTTAAACTGTTTTCTTCATTATAAGAAGTATTAATATATGTGTATTTTTCGTTTGTTTGATTGTTAAATAAAATACCGTTAAACGCTATATAAAAATCATTAGAAGGAATTTTTTTATAAGCATCTACTAAGAATTTTCTATATAAATCTCTATGTTGAGAAGTAGTTATTGCTTCTCTATCATATTCTTGAGTTTGAACATTTCATACCATATATCAGAATTTACCACCAGTTGAAACATTTTCATTTTCAATGTATTTAAAATAGTTTTGTGGGTTTGCTTCTGTTCCTACAAATTCAAAGTTGTATTTTTTGCCTGTGATATCAACTTTTTCTACAAAATGAATATCTTGAGTTTTTTCTATTTCTGAAATTGCCATTTTAGAAATTTCTAAAGTTCTTGATCTTTGACTATCAGGCATTGAATTTAAAACTATATCTCAAGGTGAGATGGATAATGATGATTCTACTTGTAATTGAAGTGACGCTCTTGTTAAAATATGGGGATCATTTTCTTTTGGATTACCATTTTTGTCTGAATCACCATTTACAAGAGCTCTACCTGGTTTGAAGTAATTATTTGCTTCAACATTAGATTCAGAAGCAACCCCTAAAGGAACATATAAAAGATTTTCTAATTGATTTTTATCAAAAGTTTGATATTGTCCAGCTTCGATAGTAGGTGTTTCTAAATCTAACTTATACTTATAATTTCTCTTTTGGTATGTTTTATTTACAGTCTCATTAAATACTCCGTTTGAAGAAATTGAGAAAATGGAAATAAAGGCTGTTAAGGTTGTTGAAATCATTAATGAAATTAATTTTCAAAAACTATTTACAGATAATGAAGCAACAAATTTAGTTTTTACATTAGCAAATCTAAATATTTTTAGAAATACCATAGCAAATTTTGAAACATTAATTTCAACTATACCAGACATTAAATCAATTGGTTTTTTTCTTAAAATTCATAAAGCAGATAATATAACTAAAGCTGAAAGTAAGAAAAATGGAAGAATAATAGTTAAAACAAAAGGAATTCATTCAAATGATATACTCTGCGTTGGTAAAGTTCAATAAGATGAAAAGGCGTTTTTTAACACTTGTTGTAACGATAACCCAACTATATATCCAACAGTTCCACCTATAAATGTTGTAATGAAAGGGAAAGAAATAAATGAGAAAGCTATCATTCAAGAGTTATAACCTTGTGCTCTTAAAATCCCTAGTACCTTATTTCTTGTAGAAATATATCTTTTTGTAATAAATACGGTAGAAATAATTATTAATATAGACATTAACGCAACCATATAAAAGTTAGCATTTGATATAAGTTGAATCAATGAAAAAGCTGTTGAAATTCTTAAACTTCTTTCTGGATTAATAATATCTAATTCATCTTTAGAAAAGACTTTTTTAGTTACTATATTTCCAAAATTAGTAGCTATTTCTCTATTTGTTTTTTCATTAAATTCTTGAACATTTGTTCCTGGTTTTGTTTTAACAAGTAAATAATCTTTTAAAGCACTACCTCTAAAGGATTCACGAGCTCTATCAAAACCTCATTTATTAACATAAACAAGTGCTTGATTTTTAATATTAACTTGTAAATTTTCTTCATTTATTACAGGGAATAAATAATCGATAGTTTGCTCATCACCTACTATTAAAAATTTAGAACCACTTATATTTATTATGTATTTTTCATCTAAACTATTTATTAGTTTTTCTAACTCTATATAACTAGAAGGTAATTTTTCTTTATATATTTCTTTATTGTTTTCATTTAAAAAACTAGAATTTACTTTTGCAACCAAGGAACGAACATCTTTAAATACTAAAAATTTATTTTCTTCTCTTATTATTGTAGAAGCATTAATTAAATCTAAAAAGATTTTATTAATGTTAATATCAAATAAAATGGTGTCTTGATTGTCAATTGAAAATACTTTTTTATTTAAGTAATCTACATAGGAAAGATCTAATGATAAACCTTTAACACTATGATTTTCTAAATGATATTCAAAAAGAGAATCGCTATATAAATTATAAAATCTTCCTTTTATTATATCTCTATAATTATAAGGATTTTCATTAATAATTTTTGAAAAATCAGTTACTCTATTATTTAAAACAAAGGTTAAATTAGAGTTATTTTCTGCATTATCTGTTCCTGCTGGATTCGAGGTAAATCAAGCTGCTACTATTGGGAAAATAACACTAGAATATGTTGATGATACAGTGTCTGATAAACCTAAAGAAGTAAAAACAGCAGATTGAGTTGCAAAATTCTTTCTTAAATTATTTAAAATTTCTCTATTTAAGTCACCTTTAGAAGCAAAATCGTTTAATAAATCAAATGATTTTTGTAAATTAACAAAGTAATTTGTAGCGTCTTTATGATATCTCTCATTTGTTGCAATTTGTGCTAAATTAGAAACTAAAGAAACTTTATTTAAAATAAGTCAATCAGCTAAATCTAAACCTGTAATAGCATTTTTCTTTTTATAAATTTCAGAATCAAATAATTTATTTATTTTATTTTTTCATTCATTAGCATCAGCAGTATTTGGTATGTTTTTAAATAAAGTATCTGCAGAATCAAAAGGTTGTGCTATACCACGTCCTATTGGTTGAATGTCTAGTCCTTTAGAGAAAAATGATCTATTTTCAAAGTTTTTCTTAGAATCATACAATTGTGTTTCCATTAATTCTTTGTATAAATAAGAATTTTGATTTTGTGCTTCTCTAAAAAAGAAATTGAAAACTTCTTTTAATTCCGTTGAACTCAATTGACTATTTTCAGAAACAAATTTAATTCAAAAATCATAAAAAATCAAACTATTTACAGAACTAGAATATTCAGAAGAATAAACAACATTACTTACAATTTCTCTAGCTTTTGGTTTTGCTGTATTAAAGGCTCTGTTACCTTGTGTGTTCTCAATAAAAATCTCATATAAATTATCTGCTAAAGTAGAACTAGTATTTGTATTTTTTATAACAAATGAATTATTTGCTTTAGTGAACTTATTAAAAATAAAAAGTTTTAATGTTTCTTTGAAAATAGAGTTTCTTTGACTTATTTCATCAACATCTTTAATGATATCTTTTCCAAAAAATAAATATCTTTTTATAAAGGAAATTTCCGTATTATCAAATTCTTTATCGATTAAAATTTTATTATCAACTTTATCAGAAAGTTTAATTAATTCTTCAAATTTAGCATATGATAATAACTCTAAATTTTGTAAATCGAACAAGTCAAGTTTTTCAGCATCTTTATCTGGTACTGAATAAGTTATACCTAATGCACCTTCTTTTTTGGTTTTACCAGATAAATTTAATATTTCTTCTATTGCTCTAAAAAGAGTATGGGTAGTTGCAGAATCTTTAAAAAATGTTGAAATAAATGCAGTTATTAAATTAGATGTTTTAAGAGTTTTAGCAACAAATAAAACTTTTTGCGGATCTTTTGATTCATTTACAAATTTATAATCTTCAAAATAAGTGTTTTCTAAAGAATTTTCTACTATATTTAAAAGTCTATCTTTATCTAAAATAGAAATTATTTTAGTTAAACCTGAATTTATGTTTTTAAAATTTTCAGAAGAATTATTTTTATCTTTATTTATGTTAATTTTGTCAAAAATATTAACTAAAGAAGTGGTGATTTTTTCTTTTAAAACACTTTCTTTATAAGAATTAATAAGTTTATTGAATAAAATTCCTTTATATTTTTGCTCTGATTTATTATAAGCGGTAGAAAGTAAAGAATCAAAATTAATATTTTTAACTAATATAGTTGCACCTTTTTTAAATACATCAAAATCAATGGATTTAACTAATGGAATAACTAAATCTGAAACACTAAAATAATAATAAGCATGAGTGGAATCGTTTCTCTCTTGTTTATTTCATTTGTTTTCGTATCAATTGTGAATATCAGTTAAAAAAGATTTAAAATCAATTGATAAAATTATTGTTTTTAAACCATCAATAAATTCAATTGGATTATTTATTATAGTTTTTAACTCTTCTTTTGTATTATCTTTTAAAAGATCACTTCAAACATTAATTCCTAAATTAGAAAGAATTTGCCCTATTTTATCTATATTATCAATAAGATAGGTTTTTTGTTCATCTAAAGTGGTTCCATTTGCTCTAATTTTGTTTTGAATGTTTTCAAGAAAATTGTTAAATATTTTATTTAAAAATTGATCATCATTTTGAATAGTTGCTAAATAAAGTGACTCAAAAATCATTCTTTGCATTAAAGATTGATTATTTTTACCTTTTGTAAAAATATCATAATATTCAGTAACGAAAAAAGCATCTTGAGTTGCAGTTAATAGTTTATCTAATTCATCTACTTTTATAAAGTTTTCTCTAACTAATTCACTATTAACTATTGTTTTTTTAAGACTATCAAAAAGTGTTTTTACTGTTTTTGATGTTTCTATTTCTTTTAGTAAGGCGCTGGAAGGTGCTCTATATATGAAAGGAACATTATAAGTATTTGAAAAGTTTTCATCTGTTTTGTATCAACCATTTTCCCCTACAGAAACTTTTAGACCTAAATGTTTAGATTCCATAAAATTATTTAATTCTGTTAAAGTTAAAAACTCTTTATTATCAACTAAAACTTTAATTCAAGAATCTTGTTTTTTTTCATAAAGGGTATAACCATTTTTTGAATTTCCTACAGCAAAATTCACTGTTTTTTCTTTATTTTCTAAAATTACTACTTTTTCTTTTGAAAAATTTGCAGGAAATAAAGTTAACTTTTGACTAGAAGGAATATCAATAAATTCAATGGTTGGATTTAAGTATTTAGAATCAGGAACAAAACCTTGAAAAATGGCATTTATAATTTCTGCACTATATACAGGATTGAACTCATTTTTATTAAAATTAGGATCAGCATCAATGAATAAGTTACTTTTATGAAAATGTTCGTTAAAAAGTTTTCCAACTTCTTGCTTGTGATTTGGATCAAAATATTCTTCATTTATTCCTGCATCAATAAATTGAAAAATTTTGTTTTCTCCTTTTTTTTCATCTATCGCTGTTGTAGTAATAAATCTTCTTCTACCAACTGAATCAACTTCTTTTTCGTTTTTTACATAATCAAAGATTTTATTTTTTATTGTTGTAGAAACTGCATTTCTAAGTTTTAAATAAGTTAAATCTACTATTTCTTCATTGGATAAAGATGCTAATTGCTGTGAAGTTAAATTTTGAATATTATAATTGTTTCCTAAATTTTCAATATCCTTAATTGATGTGGTTTTACCATCTGGTCCTTTTATTAATAAAGTTAAATCATCTTTTAAAAGATTTTGACTAATAACAATAGGTTCTTTATTTGAGATAGTTTTTACTATTTGCTTTTCTCAATAATGTAGCTTTTCAATTTTTTTAAATTCTTCAGGATCATTGTCTTTTAAATTTGCTAAATAATTAGAAAAATTTTTAGAAAAATTTCCTTTTTCTGGTTCAATATCTAACAAAGTAAAATTATGTAAAATAAATTTGGTTTGATAACTAACTCTTGAAACTCATTCATCTTTAAGTTTATAAACATTAGATTTAGAAAATTGGAAAAAATCTGGCAGTGATTTATGAATGTCGTTTTTTAAAAATAACTTTTTAATTACAGGAGCTGTATTTTCACTACCATTCATTAAACCATCAGGTTTTAAAACAATATTATAGTTTCAAACTTGTTGAGGAGCCGATCATTTTGCTATGTTATCTCAACTAAATAATTCACTTGTATAATCTTTTTTATAAAATAACTTTCAATTATTGTTATTATCTTTATGAACTCCGATTAATTTTGCTGTTTCATCTTCTGTTAATAAATATAAAATACCATTTCTTTCTCATGAGTTGATTTTAGAAACATCAAAAGTTGCTTCTTTGGTATTTAAATTAATTCCCATTCTATTTATGGAAGATATTATATGATCTTCACCTTGATTATGTAATAAGTAGCCTTCTGAACCGTTACTTGAAATGTTTATAACTTCAGAAATTTTGTATCTTTTGTCTAAAAAAACTGCAGTATTATCCTTGTTTAAGTAATAGGAAATTTCTTTTTCTTTAAATGTTCCATCAGCATTTTTGAAATAAGTTTTAAAAAATTTGCTATCGGTTTTTAAAACTTGAAATTGTTTATTTTTTAAATCAAAATTAAAATCTTTATTATCAATATTATTTATATTTTTATTAACTTCATACTGAAATAAAAAGTCTTGAGCACTTATATAATAATTTGCTTTTTCGCCCTTAACTCCTAAATCAGAAAGCAAAATAAATTGTGATTTTATTTGAAAATCTAAAATTTCTGTTATAGCTTTTTGATCCAAAGTGTATTCAATTGGTGTTTCTTTTTTATATCCGTTATCTTTAGCGTTACCACTAAAGTTAACATCTAAATCTACTGTTGAATCATGTAATTTAGAAACTGCATTATATCTATTTATTTGTCTATTAAAAGATTCTTTTACACTAAAAAGTAAAGTAAAAACTCCTGTAGTTAAAAAAAGTAAAATAGATAAACTTATTGTTGTTATTTTATTTTTAGATAAAGATTTAAAAATTTCTTTTAATAATTTAAACATAGTAAATACCTCATTTTTTAATAAAATATAAAAAATTATACTATTTTTTTGCTAAAAATAAACTTTTTGAAAATTTTACTACTTTTTATAATATAATACCTTAGCAAATTAATTTAATAAAAAAGAAAGAAGGAAAAATGAAAGTTTTAGTTATAAAAGGTTCTATTTTGTCTAGAGAATCTTCAAATTCAAAATTAATGTCAGATAAATTTGTAGAATTTTATAAAGAAAAAAATCCAACACATGAAATTATTGAATTGGATTTAAATAAAGAAAAAGTAGCTTCAATCTCTTTAAATTCAGAAAATATGAAAACTTTTTGACAAGATGTAGAAGCAATGAAATTAGTTGATTTATTAAAAAGTGTGCAAAAAGTTGTTTTTTCAACTTCAATGATTAATTTCAACTATTCAGCAGTTGTCAAAAACTTTATTGATGCTATTTCAATGGCTAATGTAACTTTTAGTTACAAATACAGCAAAAAAGGAGAAGCAAAAGGTCTTTTAGATCATTTAAAAGTTCAAATTTTAACTTCTCAAGGAGCGCCTGCTGATTGATATCCTTTTGGAAATTTTACAGAAAATTTAAAAGGATTCTGACACTTTTTAGGAGCTCAAGTAGTTGAACCAGTTTGATTAACAGGTACAAAAGTTGAACCTTTTGCTTCTTTAAGTAAAGAAGAAAAAGTTAAAAGTATTGAAGATAAAATCAAAAAAGCTGCATTTGAATTTTAATTATTTTTATATAATATATACATATGAATAGAAAAAAAGTTAAAATAATTCAATTACCAAATAATGTTTTAAGAGAAAAATCAATTGATGTTCCTTGACCATTAACAGAAGAAGACAAAATTCTAGCACAACAAATGATTGATCATATTGACTATTCACAAGTTGAAGGTCAAAAAATGTATAGACCAGGTGTAGGTGTTGCTGCTGTTCAATATGGAATCTTAAAAAATATGTTCTATATTAATGTTAATAACGGACCTGATGATATAGTATTTAGAGATATTATTATAAATCCAAAAATACTTGGTTTTTCTGAAGACAAAATTGCTCTTCATCATGGTGAAGGTTGTTTAAGTGTTAATGAAAAATGACCACATCAAGAAGGTTTTGTTAGAAGAAGAAAAAGAATTAAAGTTGAAGGTTATTCATACTTTAGTAAAGAAAAGAAAATATGAACCGTTTCAGGATATGTTGCAATTGTTTTTCAACATGAACTCGATCACTTACAAGGAAAATTGTTTATTGATCATATTGATAAAAAACAACCTTGAAAAAAAGAAAAAGAACTTGAAACATTATAAGAAAGTTAGCATTTATTTGCTGATTTTTTTTGTTTCCCAGTTTAGTTTCAAAATTTCCAAATAATGCTGTTTTACAGTGGTTTTCGGTTTTGAATTTAATTTTTTACTTGCTAATTTTTAATTTAACAAAAATTAAAATTATTTATTTTATTTTTCAGAGCATTTATATTTTACTCAAACTAATTGACAACTAAAAAATAACATATTCTCAAATAAAAATGAAATTGTAATTATCTGATTTTTTCAGTTATCTCATCACAATTTAGCTAATCAGATATTTATCAAAATTAGCACAAAGAAAAGAAGTATAAAAATTAATTTTAGTTTTTTTCTATTTAAAAATTTACAAAGATCACTATGAAATCTTTGATCTTTAATAAAATGATTTTTAATTTTTGGATAAATTTGCTTAATAAAAATTAAAAAAATTATGATGATTACAAAAGGTAAAAAGAGTAAAGCAATGTTAACTATCAATCAAAAGTAGTTAATTAAATTGTTATAAATATAAAAAGCTAATTCAATTAATCCAGCTATAAAAGATATAAAAAATAAGATTAACACTATTATATTAATCTTTTTTTTCATTGTTTTTTTCTTCTTCTAATAATCTTTGTTGACTTTCCAAAATAGCTGCATTTTCTTCTATGATAATTCTTTTCAATTCTTCATCATCCATATCTTTAGGAACAGAAAGGATTTTTCCATCAATAAGTGTTACTTGTTTCATTTGTTGTTGGTATTCATTTACTATTCTGATTTTTTCTTCTTCCATATCTATGATTGCTTGAATTTCTTCTGGAGATTTCCCTACTTCAATTGTTAAAATTTGTCCGTTAGATAGTTCTATATTCATATACTCTATTTTTCTAGCATATGAATTATTAAATAAATTTAATATTGCTTGATCTGAACTTTCATCAATAAATACTTCAAATTTTTTAGTTGCTTCTTCAGTAAAAATTTGGAATGGATTTTTTTGTGAATATTGAACAAGATTTGCAGATGATCTTAACTTATCAATAATATCAATGTGATTTTGTCATTTTTGATCTAGTGCACCTAGTAAAATTTGTCTTTCTAATTTTACATATTCTTCTTTTAAATTTTCGATCAAGTTAATTCTTAACACGTTAAAATAAATGTCTTTCATTTTTTCTTTTAAATATTCAATCAATTCATCGTAATGGTGTTCACTTATTTCTTTATAAGTAAATTCTACTTTAGAAATTCTGGAAAAATTCTCATTTAAAAATTTTGTT
This sequence comes from Mycoplasma sp. 1012, assembly GCF_054343455.1. NCBI lineage: Bacteria > Bacillati > Mycoplasmatota > Mollicutes > Mycoplasmatales > Mycoplasmataceae > Mycoplasma > Mycoplasma sp. 1012. The sequence goes on along the minus strand of NZ_JBTGVG010000006.1, from coordinate 24,791 downwards.
AAAATGTCATATTTTACTTCTTTGTTTGTTTTTAAAATGAAATCAAAATTCATAAAATTATCTACTGATCTTTCAATAATTCTAATGATATAATGATCTAATTCTTCACTTTCTAAAATGATATCTCTTTGTGTATAAACTAAGTCTCTTTGTTGTCTAATAACATCATCAAAACTTAAAACATTTTTTCTGTTATCGTAGTTTAAACCTTCAATTTTTTTCTGTGCTCTTTGGAAAAATTTATAAATAGCCTTTCCAGGAATAGGATCATCACTATCACTTCCAAAATTTTCTTTAATTTGATCAAATTGAGAAAATCTTGTCATTAACTGATCTTCAATAGAAAGGAAAAAACGGGAATAACCTATATCTCCTTGTCTTCCTGATCTTCCTTTTAACTGATTATCAATTCTTCTAGATTCTGATTTATCTGTTCCAAGAACATATAAACCACCTTTTTCTAAAGCTTCTGGCGTAGGTTTAATATCAGTTCCACGACCAGCCATATTTGTTGCAATTGTTACTGATCCTACTCGTCCGGCATTAGCAATAATTTCTGCTTCATATTCATTTTGTTTAGCATTTAAAACGGTGTGTGGAATACCTTCTCTAACTAAAAGAGAATGTAAATATTCTGACTCATCAACTTGTGAAGTTCCTACAAGAATAGGTTGTCCCAATTTATATTTTTCTTTTATTTCTGCCACAATTGCTTTATATTTTGCTCTTGCAGAAGGGAAAATTAAATCAATATCATCAAATCTTTTTATCGGTCTATTAGTTTCAATAACATTTACTCTTGTGTTATAAATATCAATAAATTCTTGTTCTTCAGTTTTGGCAGTCCCTGTCATACCACAAAGTTTTTTAAACATCCTGAAAAAATTTTGATAGGTTATGGTTGCTAAAGTTTTAGTTTCTGGTTCTATTTTAATCATTTCTTTAGCTTGAATGGCTTGCTGTAGTCCTTCTGAATAACTTCTCCCTTCCATGATTCTTCCGGTAAATGTATCTACAAGTTCTATTTTTCCATCTCTAACAATATACTCAACGTCTTTTTTCATTATTTTATGTGCTCTTAAGGCATTTTGAATGCTGTGAACTAATTCTGAATGTTGAATATCATAAAGATTTTCAATGTTAAGAAAATGATTTGCTTTATCTATTCCGTTATCATTTAATTTAACCGCTTTACTTTCTCAATCAATATCAAAATCTTCATCTTTAAGAATTCTTACAAATTGATCAGCAATAAAATAATTATTTCCACCACTTTTTTCACCACCAGAAATAATTAAAGGAGTTTTAGCTTCATCGATTAAAATAGAATCCACCTCATCTATTAAAGCATAGTTGAGTCCTCTTTGTACTTTAGATTCTTTTTGTGTAACCATATTATCTCTTAAGTAATCAAAACCTAATTCAGAGTGAATGGAATAAGTAATATCACAAGCATAAGCGGCTTTTTTTGTTAAGGAATCCATTTGTGATTTATTAATTCCAACTGTTAAACCCATTCAATTATGCACTTGACCCATTTCAGTAGCATCACGTTCTGAAAGGTATTCATTAACTGTTGAAACAATTACCCCTTTACCTTCAAGCGCGTTTAAATATACAGGAGCAATAGAAGTAATAGTTTTTCCTTCTCCTGTTTTCATTTCTGCAATTGAACCTTGATCTAGAATCAAACCACCCAAAATTTGTACATCATATGGGAATTTATTTAACACTCTTTTTGTAGCTTCTCTAACAGCTGCAAAAGCTTCAACTCTAATGTCTTCCAGAGTTTCACCATTTTTTAAACGTTCTTTAAATAATTGTGTTTGATTTTGTAAATCTTCATTGCTCATTGAAGAATAAATGGATCTTTTTTCATTTATTTCTTTTAGTAATTTTCTTGCGATTTTCATCTCTGTGGATGTTGAAAAGAATTTTTTAATTTTGTTTAACATATTATTTTAAATTTTACTATTTTTATAAAGAAAAAAAAGAAAAAAAGACCAATAGGTCTTATTTTGAAGAACTTTTTTTAGTTTCTTTTTTAGTTGTTTTAGAAACAGGTTTTTTTACGGATGTTTTAGGTTTAGAAGTTTTTATTTCTTTATTTTCTTCTTTTTTAACTTTAGAAACTATTGTTTTCATTTTTTGTCCAATTTTTCCTGAATTGTATTCAATCAATCTATCAATAACTTTTCTGTTTATGATAGGAATTTGTAATTGGAATTTTGAAACCATTTGTTCAACAGCTTCTGGTGTTGTTTTGTAAAGTTTTGCAAACTTTTCATATTCTTTTTTATAATCTTCTTCTGTTGCTTCTAATTTTTCAATTCTTGAAATTTCAGCAAAAATTAATGATGTTTTTAAGTTGTGAATTGCTTCTTTTTCAAATGTGTCATTTAATGTTTTTGTGTCTAATTTAAGTAAATCTGCATATTCTTTAAGTGAAAAGCCTTGTTCTTTTAATCTTTCTTCTGTTTTTCTTTGAACTGCCATTTTTTCTTTGTTAATTAAAACTGAAGCTAAAGGAATTGTTGTGTTTTCAAAAATTTTGTGAAATACTTTGTGTTGAAAATCAATTTTTGATTTTTCTGTTTTTTCTTCAAGTAAAAGTTTTTTTAGATATTCTCTTAACTGAGCAACTGTATAAACATTTTCAATTTTTAAATCAGAAACAAAAGCATCATCTAATTTTACTTTTTCATATTTTTTAACATCTTTTACATGAATTTTAAATATTGCTGGTTTACCTGCGAAGTTTTTTGCATGATAATCTTTTGGAAAGGTAACTTTAATTTCTTTTTTATCACCTTTTACAAAACCAATCATTGATTCTTCAAATCCTTTAATAAAGTTTCCTGAACCGATTTTTAATTCAAAATCTTCTGTTTCTCCACCTTCAAATGGTTCATCGTCAATGAATCCTTTAAAATCAAATAAAACAACATCTCCATTTTCAATTGCTTTATCAGAACTGATTAAAAGTGAATGAGATTTTATAATTTTATCTACTTCTGAATCAATTTCTTCTTTGGAAACTGTTGGTGCTTCATAAGAAATATCTAATCCCTTATAGTTAGAAATTTTAAATTCTGGATAAACTGGATATTTAAATTCTATTACTAATTCTTCTTTTGAAACTTTAACTGGATTTAAAAGTGCTTCATCCAATACTTTATCACTTTCTATAATTTGTTCTTTTGCTAAAGAAGCTAATTTAGGAGCTATTGAATTTGCTGCTTCTTGAATTACTTGTCCTTCTGAAATTAAACTTTCTGCTTTTGCTAAAGGAACTTTTCCTTTTCTAAAACCAGGAATTTGTACTGATTTTAATAATTTATTTTTTGCTTTTTTTTGTGCATCTAATCATTCTTGTTTATCTGCTTCAACTGTTATTACTAATTCTGCAGTTTCAGCTAGCATTTTTCTTTTTGCCATATAAAAAACTCCTCTGTTTTTATTAATAATATATTTAATTATAAAGTATTTTTTTGTATTTTATAATTTTTTATTCTTCTTTTCAAATTTCTATTTTAGGTTCTTCTTTTCTTTTGTTTTCAACAACTTTAAAATATAAGTTATTAATATTAAATTTGAATTTTAAAGTTAATTTTTTGTTTGTTATTTTCTCTAAAAAAGAACCAATATTTTCGTTTTCATTTTCGTCTAAATTTATAGAGAAAAAATCATTAATTTTAGAAATAGCAGTGGAATATTTAACCATAATTTTTGAACTTTCTTCCAACTCGTAAAAATCTAATTCATCTCTATAATCATGTTCATCATATATTTCACCAACAAGTTCTTCTAAAATATCTTCTAAGGTTATTAAACCAATGACTTTTTTATTATCATTACTCTTGGTGATAAATCCTAATTGACTTTTATTTTCTTTCATTTTTTTTCAAGCAACTTTTAATAAAGAGTTTGAAGAAATATAAGGAACTTCCACAATATAATCATCTATGTTAAAAATTTGTTCATCGGATAAACCGAAAATGTCTTTTAAGAGGATTATACCTACAAATTTTTTATTTTTTTGAACAGGAATACGGGAAAATCCTGTATTTTGGAATATTTCTTTAATTTTTGCTAAATTACTTTCATAAGAAACATAGGTTATTTTTTTCAATCTAACATAGTGTTTAGTTACTTTGATGGAGTCAAAATCTAGTGCATTTCTTGCAAGAATAGATTCTTCTTTTTCTAAAACACCTTCTTTATAACCTAAATCTAAAATGTGTTTAAGTTCATTTTCTGTATTAGTAATTTGATCTGATTTAACAAATTTTGAGATTAAGAAAGTTAATGGTCAAAATAAGTAATGGAAAAATAAAATTAATAAATATGTATATTGTAAAAATTTTATGGGATATTTTCTTGCTAAAATTTTTGGCATCATTTCACCAAAAATAACAATAATAGGAGTCATAACTAAAGTAGAAACGATAATTTCGAAAGTTTCATCTGTTATTCAACTAGAAAACAATGAAGATAAAATTACAGAAGAACCAATATTTACTATGTTATTCCCTATTAAAATTGTGGATAATGTAGATGGGAACATCTCATATCTTTTAATTATTATTTTTTTTTGAAAGTGTTTTTTACTATTTAAATTTTCTTCTAATTTTGCCCTAGAAACAGTTGAATAAGCTGTTTCAGAAGCTGAAAAAAATGCTGAAAGAACTAATAAGAAAATTAAAATTATTATAAATATAATTTTCGACCAACTCATTCTAGTTTGTTTCTCCTTCTTCGAAAAAAAGACCTATTTTTGGATTAAATTGTAATGATAAATCACCAATAGCTCCATTTCTATGCTTTGCAATAATTAATTTTGTCTCTTGAATGTCATAAGGGGAAATTTCCTTTTTATAGTAATTTTCCCTGTATAAAAACGCAACTATATCAGCATCTTGTTCAATTGCTCCAGATTCTCTTAAATCAGAAATTATAGGTCTTTTGTCCTCTCTTTTTTCTACGTCCCTGGATAATTGAGATAAAGCAATAACGGGGCAATTAATTTCTCTTGCTAGTTGTTTTAAACTTCTAGAAATTTTAGAAACTTCTAATTGTCTATTGTTAGAACCACCAAGATCTATTAACTGTAAATAATCCACCACTATTAAGTCGATTTTTTTCATTTTATTTAATAATTTTTTTGTTTTTCAAATCATTTCATGAAGCTTAACACCTGCTGAATCATCAATAAATAAGTTATAATGACTGATTTTTTCATTCAAAGTTGTGGAAATTTTAATTCAATCTACATTAGTTAAAAATTGTGGATTTTTTAAATAATCTCCTGGAACACCCGACTCAGATGCTAATATCCTTGTTACTAATTGAGTACTTGGCATTTCTAAAGAAAAGAAAACAACAACATTATTGTTTTGCTCAACAATGTTTTTTGTTAAATTTAAGGCAAATGCAGTTTTTCCCATCGCTGGTCTTGCTGCTAAAATAATTAAATCTCCTTTTTGAAAACCTGAAGTAATTTTATCTAAATTACTAAATCCCGTACTAATTCCTTTTAAACTAGTACTATCTTTTCTGGAAAGTAAGTCTTTTAAGATGTTTGCAGCAACATCTCTCATATTTTGAAAATCGCTATTTTGGACATTTCTAGTGATTTGAACCATCTTGGATTCAAATTCATTTAAAATATCATCTGCAGTTTTGTTTGCTTCTGATAACTGTTGAAAACTTTGTTTTAAAACAATTGATGCTTGTCTTAAAGTGGCTTTTTCAACAAGATCATTCATTACTTCTTTAACTGTAGAAAAAACTGGAATTTCGCTTGTATATTCTGCTATTTCAGCTGCTCCACCAAATTCTTCCAGTTTTTTCATTTCATCCAGTTCTTTAATAACTGAAACATAATTTATTTTTTTAGAAGCAAAATATAAATTATTTAATGCTTCAAAAAGAATTTGATTTTTAAAATCATAAAAATCTTCCTTTTGCAAAAAAGGAATAATTTTTGCTTGATCTTCTTCTGATGATAATGCATAAGAGAGAATCGACTTCTCTACTTCCTTAGGTAAAAATAAACTTTTACTCATCTTTTTCAACCTTAACTCTTAAATGAGCTATTACTTTTTTATGTAGTTTAACATTCAATACAGTTAATCCCATACTTACAATATGGACATGTTCTTCTAAAGAGTGTTTAGGTAATTTAATATCCATATCTTCAAGGGCTTTAATAATTTTTTTAGCTGTTATTGAACCATGAACTACATTATTTGTTTCTTTTAATTTGAAGGTTAAAATTATAGCTTGAATTTGATCTCTTAATAATTCGGCTTCTTTAATTTTTTTCTCTTCTTCTTGTTCTAAAATTTCTATTTTTTTATTTAAATATAAAGATGTTTTTTTGTTTACTGGAATAGCTAAACCATTTTTAATTAAAAAGTTTTTTGCATATCCATCAGATACATCTATTACTTCATTAACTTTTCCATCTTTACACTCTTTAATTATTATTACTTTCATTTTTCACACTCACTATCGCTTGTCTTATATTGTCTACAAATTCTTCTAATGTTTCTGTTGTGCTTTCTGCAGCAGCAGCAGAGAAGTGACCACCTCCACCAACTGTTTCTGCAATAATTTGCACATTGGTATTATTTATACCTCTTGCAGACATTTTAAATCTATCTTTTCCTACTACTTTAGCAACAACAAAAGTTGCTTTTCTTCCTTGAATATTTAACATAAAATCAGCCGCCATAGATACAACATCTAAATCAATTTCTTCTGCTGTATAAGCAAGTAAGAATCCTGGCTTAACTTCTTCTACATTTCTAGTTATCTTATTAATTATATTAAAAATTTCTTCACTTATCTTTAAAGTTTCTATAGATTTAGCACCTTGAGCTCCTCATCTAGTTAAAATTGAAGCTGCATTAAATGTTTTCATAGTTGTTGATTTTTTAAATTGATTAGTATCCATATAAATACCATTTAAAAGCATTTGGGCACTAAAAGGTGAAATTATTCTATTTTCACCATCTGAATTAAGTGCTATAACTTCTGTTACTATTTCAGATGAAGAAGAAGCAGTAGTTTCAATATAATCATTTCCTTTAGAAAGAAATTCAGGTTTTCCTGAAACCACTCTATGATGATCAAAAATAAATATTTTTTTAGGATCAGCAGTATTAAAAGCATTTGGATTTTCAATTCTCGTTGCTTCCGCTGTATCTACAATTATTATCATTGTATTTTTGTTTGTATATTTAGATGCTGTTGAAGGTTTTATGAATATTTTTTTATCTATATATTGAGAATTTGTTTCTAAAAAATGTGTTGTTGTAGAATCAAAAGTTACATTTTGAATATACATTTTTTTTTCTAAATTAAACTTTGTTTTAGCATAAGTAATTAAAAATTGACCAAGTCCAAACGCAGAACCCACAGCATCTAAATCTGCATATTTATGCCCGTATAAAATGATATTTTCTACTTCTGGATTTTCTAAAACTGCAAGCATTTTTTTAGATACAAAGTTTAGTTCACTTCTACTTGAATTGGAACTTATTTCACTATTAGAACCATAAACAACAGGTCTAGAACCATATTTAATAGTTGTAATTTGATTTCCACCTCTAGTTTTTGAATAAATTATTGCATCTTTTGCAATTTGATTCAATTTAGAAATTTCATTGGTTCCATAAACAAAACCGACTGATAAAGTTACTTCTTGTTTTGCTTCATAACTAGAATTATTTAAATTAACAACCATTTCATTAAACATAGAAAAGTTTTTCGCTTTTAATTTTGAAAATGTTTCATAACTAGTTACAACTCAAAATTTTCCTTCAATATATTGTCTATAAGAGAAATTATAATTTTTAGATAACTCATCAAGTAGATTAATAACAGATGTTTTTACCTTGAAAAAATCTTCTTCTCCTAATGTAGAAAGTAATAATTGAAAATTATCTATTTCAATTTCTCCAATTACGACTTTATCTTTCTCGTAACTTTTTAAAAGGTTATCATATAAAGTTATATCTCTAATAGAAATAGCGTTTTTATCTCTATATTTCTTAATTGCATATGTATAACCATCTTCAGAGAAAGTAGAACCATCTCCCACTAAATTTTCTTCATTTGCTTTAACTTTATTTTTCAGAACATCATCAATATTTTTTCCAATTAATTTTTTAGAAAATCTTTTTTCTATAAATGAAGAAACTCAAATAATTTTTCCATTTGTTGTGTGTAAAACTAAACCTAAATTATTTTCTTCAACGACATCATTAATATATTCATATAAAGAAGATTGAATTTTGGAACTTTTATGCAGAAATACTCATAAAAGTCAACATAAACTTATAGTTGCAACAATTAATCAAAATACAAAAAAACCAAATAAAAGAAATTTGGAAATTAAATCTATTTGATATAAAACAATAAAAATAACTGCAAATAATATCAAATAAAAAACGTTGATTGAAAAGTATATTAAAATCTTTGCTTTTTTACTCATATTATTAAATTATAAAACAAACTATTATTTTAAAAAACATAATTTATATTTTCTTTTTTAAAAACTTTTTTATTTTACTTTATAATTAATAAAATAATTTTGAAAGGTTCTTTATTATGAATAAAAAAACTAAATTTTTTCTTTCTTTTTCTTCTATTTTATTAGCAAGCACATCGTTTGTATCTTGTTCTTTTCCTTTTGTCAAAAAAGAAGAAAAAGAAACAATAGAGAATAAAAAACAAAAAATTAGTGTAGAAAATCCAAACTTCTCTCTTGAACCTAATTCTCCTGTTTTAGACAAAGCAAAACTAGAAGAAATTAAGCAAATATACAAGAAAAATACAGAAAATAGCGATTCTGTAACTGATTTTATTAAAAAAAGAAGTTTTCAAATTGAATATGTAAAAACCTTTGTAGAACTTTATTCTGATGATTCCAGAAGAAAATTTGTGATTTCAAATTTAGAAACAGAATTTGCTACTGGATGAGTTTTAGATAAAGATCCAACAGATGAAAGAGTTTATTATGTTGCTACAAATATTCATGCAGCAGCTTTCATAAATAAACCAATAATAAAAACTAATTCTGTAAAACTTTTGAATAATAAAAATAATAATTACTTTTATCAAAATATTTCAGCAGAAGAACTAGATAATTTCAATTCTCAGGGAATTTTCAAACCAAACTACAATGGAGAAATGCCAGAAAATTATTTTAGTTCACATGATATAAAAACCTTATCGTTAATCGGTTTAGAAGATTATCCAGAATACAAAAATGATCCTTATGTTATAAATGATGCAGGTAAAAGAACAAAAGAAATTACTGAAAATAGACAAAATAATTTTTATAATTATAAAGATGCTACTTTCAATAAAGATTTTGACGTTTTTAAAGATAAAACCAATATATTTGAATCATTTGAGGTTATTAAACCACTCAGTTATCCAAGTACTTTTTATAATTACTTTGATCTAAAAAATGGTAAACCTTCAGAAAAAGAATATCTTTCAGGATCAGATTTTGCAGTGATTAAAATTAAACTAAAAGATAATGTGGAAAAACCCGCTTTTTTAAAAGAATATGATAAGTCTCCAACACTAATAAATACTGTAAATACAACTTTAGAAAAAATTGAAGGTGAAAAAGTGTTTTCCTTTGGTTTTCCTGTAAAAATAAATGATTTAGAAAACAATAAGAGCACAAGAATTACTGAAAAAGTGGATGGATTTAAATTAACCAAAAGTTTTTATCAAAATGGTATTAGTATAATCAATAATATGCCAGTAATCAACCAAGGATTTCAAGACAATGAAAAACTTACAAATAAACCTTTTGATATAGAGAATTCAATTGATAAGGATTCTCCATCTATTGAAACAATATATTTAGCTAATCAAGATTTAGATAACTATGTTAAAGTACCAAAGTCTAATTTGTTTTTTAAAGGAGCATCCGGAGCTGGTGTTTTTAATCAAAATAAACAAGCAGTGGGAATTTTCTTTTCATCTAATGCAGGTTTAAAACACGATGATGAAAATTTTAATACTTTAAATATTCACAGATTACTAGAAAAAGAACAAGATAAAAGCCCTTTGATTTTTTATTTAAAAAATGTAGATCAAAATCACTCTTGACTAAAACAACATTTCAATGAAATTGTTGCTTTTAATAATTCTTTGATAAAAAAATAAAGTAAGTTTTTTGAAATAAAAAATATTATTTTCCAAAAAATAAAAATAATGTAAAATATTATAGTTAAAAATACAAAAAATTATTGTATAATTAAGAAACAAAACATTAAGGAGATAGAATGGCAAATATTAAATCAAAAATAACAAGAATCAAAACAAATGAAAAATCTAGAATAAGAAATAATGCTATTAAATCAAGAGTTCGTGGAGCTATTAAAAAAGCTAAACTAGCTGCAGTGCAAAATGCTACTAATGTAAATGAATTAGTTGCTAAAGCACATAAAGAAATTAATACTGCTGTTTCTAAAGGTGTTTTACACAAAAACAATGGTTCTAGAAAAACTTCAAGACTTGATGCTTTTGTTTCCAAACATTTAAGTGCAAATGTTGCTTAATTAAGATAATTAAAAACTCCAAAAGGAGTTTTTTTATTTATCTATTTTGCTTTGAATATACTTTAAATATTTTTTATTAAAAATATAGGTTTCCTTATAATACAAATTAATTAAAAATTTTAATTCTTCAAAAACAACATCAATAGTTTTTTGAGAATATTTCATTTTCTTTGCGTTTGATAAAAACTCTATTTTATCTATTATGTTTAAATCTTTATTAGGATAAACCTTAATATCTAAATCAAAATCAATGAATTTTACAGTGTGTTCTTCTACAAAAAAAGGAGATGCTAAATTTATATAGATATAAAATTTTTTGTTAACAATAGTTACTAAAGCATTAAAAAAATGTTTTTTATGAAAAAATCACAGTGTGTCTTCTCTAATAGATCATTTTTGAAAGTTTTTTTCCATAACTTTTGTTTTATTATTCATATAAAGTACAACATGATTTTCAGTTTCTTGTAATATTTTTCCACCACTTCACTGTCTATATAATTTTCCATTATATTTATATGCTTGTATATTAACAAAATTTTTATATTGCATTTTACTCCTTGATAATTTTATTGTTTCTTATTGTTAAAGATTCACTATTAGTTAAAAAACTTCTACTTGAACTTGGACCATAATTAGAATTACTTGAAAAATTATTTAAATTATGTAGTTCTTTTTCTTCTATTTTACCATTATTATTTAAGTCTTTTCACAACATAGGTTTAAAATCCATATTCATCTCTTCCATATTTAAATAACTATTTGTATAGTAACTTAAATATTTTTCTTCTGGAAAAAGACTATAATCTTGATCATTTTTATTTAATTTAGCTTTTAAATTATTACTTTCATTATAAACTAAATTTAATTTTATAAAGGAATTTTCCTTATTTTTGAAAATTAAGCCATCATATTTTTCTTTTGTATAACCACTAAAAAATAATTTATTATTATCTATATTTCCTTCTAATTTATCATTAATATATGTTCTATTATTTAAATTATAAATCCCACTGATATTCAATTTATAATTCATTATTTCTAAAAAATGAATAAATAAATCTTTAATTTTATTGTCCAATTTAATTACTGAATCATTTTTTGTAATATAACCACCAAAAGCAGAATCATTAATAATAAAATTATCTTCTAAATGTGTTAAACCATCTTCTCTAGTTAAAGTTGTTGTTCATAAAGAGTCATTTAAATAAAAATTTTTATCATTATTTAAATTATTTCTTTTTTCTATATAAAAATGTTTATATGCTTCGTTTGCAAAAAACTCTTCAAAGGAAAAATAATAACTTAAAGGAATAAAATTATTTAAGTTTTTAAATTTTTCATTCATAATTTGCAAATTTTTATTTTCAAAATTTATTTCATTTAACTTATTTGTTAATGATTTTTCCAAAATTTCTTTTATTGTAACATCGTTAAAAATATTACTTGAATTTAATAAATTTTTATTTGGGAAATAATTTGAAAATCTGTCATCTGTTATTCTTAAATCACTTAAAAAGTTATCTATAAATTCTTTATTATAAGTTTTAGTTGATTTACTGTTTTTGATTGTATATCCTTGTTTATAATTGGAAAGATAAGTGGAATCGATATAATGAAAATATTCATGATATAAAATTTGAAACAAAACTTCTATTCTGTCATCTTCATTTTTTATGTTTTGTAAAGAATCAGAATTTAAATATATTTCTCTAGTGTTTGAAATAAAAAAACCCTGTCTTTCCTTTGTATTTGAAAATTCTTTTAAATTTTTATCAATTATTATTTTATTTAAAAAATTTATTTCTGATCCATAAAATAAATCTTTTTTAATTCTTTCATAAAACTTTTGAAGTCCATTTTTAGATAAAAAATAATCTTCTTTTTTGTATTCAATCAAATCAAAATTAAAATATTTTTGCTCTATTTTTATAAATTCTTGTTCTTTATTTTTTGAATAATCACAAGAAGTAAAAACCATAGCAGGCAAAGTAAAAGAAAAAAAATACAAAAATGATTTTATTTTTTTATTAAACATATTAAGTTAATCTTTCTACTATTTTTATTAAATTATAAAACTTTCTATATTTTTGTATTAAAAATATTTATATTTCTTTTTATTAAATAAAAATACCAGTGTAAAATCACTGGTAAATTCATACTTATTTGATATTTTTATTGCTTTTAAATTGATAAGAATTTTTATATAAGAAAACTTTTTACATTTTATTTTTCTTTATTTAGTTCATGAAATTCAAAAGCTAATGGAAGATTATTTTTTGAAATATATTCTCCATTACTTTTATTCTTTAAATTTAATTGAATTAAATTTTTTAAATTATTTGTTTTAGGAAATTTTATACTTACTTGTTTAACATATTCCTTTACTCCATCTCTACTATCTATAAATAAAGAAAAGATAAGCATTTTAGTTTCAAAATATTTTTTTAATTTATTTTTTATATTTTCTTCTGATTCTCCTTTATTTACCTTAATTATTTTATTTAGTAATCTATCTTTCATCAAATAAAAAGGATTGTTAGTTTTTATGTTTTTATCAAAATTCTCATCGGAAAAAATAAGAGCTATATTAGTTGGTGTTGTTGTGGTTTTAAGAATAAAAGAAGTTCTTAAATCCTTCATAAAGAAGTTGAATTGATCTATATTACTAATAGCAATAAATTGTCCTAGATGATTTAAATCAAAGTTGAAAATTTCTTTTTTATCTTCTTGGCTAAAAGGAGATAAATTAAAATTTTGCTTTTCATTTTGTTTTGCATAAGGATTTGCAAAATAAAAAGTATCAATATGATTTTTATCTACTTCTCAAATATCATCTTTTTCTAAAAAATCTTTTTTGTATTTTATTTCATTTCATTCTTTAAATAATTCATCAGAATTATGATATTTAGTGTGAATGGGTTTTTCAAAAATAAATTTTGATTCATTATCTTTTTTCTGTATATTTTCTTTATTTTCGTCACAAGAAACGAGAAAATCTGATACTGAAATTGTTGTAAGTACTGGTAATATTAATTTAATTTTTTTCATTTTTATTCAACTTAACTATTGTCTTTTTCTAATTCATGAAATTCAAAAGCAAGTGGATAATCTCAATCTCGATCATATTTATATTGATCTTTCTCATTAGTTAAATTTTCTTCAATTAAATCTTTAAGATTATTTGTTTTAGGAAATTTTATGTGAACAGTTTTTACTTCTTCAGTAATCCTACTTCTTGTTTCTACAAGTAAAGAAAATAATACTATTTTTTTAGAGAAATAATTTTTTAATTTTTCTTCTATTACTTCATCATTATCTAAATCAGTTGTTTTAATCATTGATTGAATTAATGATTTTTTTATTACATAAAATGGATTATTAGTTTCGAACTTATTTAAAAAATCATAATTGAAAAATAAAAGAGAAGGAAAGTCTTTATTTACATTTTTAAAATTAAAAGAAACACGCAAGTCATTAATAAAAAATTTAAATTGATTATAGTTACTTATTGCTATAAATTGACCCAAATGGTTTAAATCAAAATTAAAAATGTGTTTTTTATCTTCTTGAATAAAAGGAGATAAGCTAAAATTATATTTTGAATTTTCTTTTTTAAAAGGATTTTCAAAGAAAAAACTAGTCAAATGATTTTTATAAACTTCTCACTCTCCATGTTTTCATAAAAAATCTTTTTTGTATTTGACTTGATTTCATTCTTTGAATAATTCATCAGGATTATGATATCTATTGTAAGCAGGTTTTTCAAAAATAAATTTTGATTCATTATCTTTTTTCTGTATATTTTCTTTATTTTCGTGACAAGAAATAAAAGAAAATAAAGATAAGCTAGCAGTTGCAACAGGAATTAATAATTTAATTTTTTTCATTTTATTCTACTAAATGACTTATAGCAACTTCATCATCTAATTGCGAAATTGATGAATTTTGTTTATAAAGATAATATCTATATTTTCCTGCTTTACTTATTTTAATATTTAAAATTTCTTTATTAGATTTAACTGATGTGGTTTTTTTAACTTTTTCTCATTCTTTTGTTTGAATATTTCAATATTCTAAAACAATATTGAAATCTGTTACAACATTATTGTTTTTAAACTCTTGTTCAAAGTAATTTTTATCTTTTTTACCAAGATATATATTTTCTGGGATTTCTTTATCAAAACCATTGAATAATCATGCTGAACTAATTTTTAGTATTGAATTATCTTTTAATTCTAATTCTTTTATAGTTTCATCTAATTTTCCTTTTTCTCTATCTCCTTTTATTGTAAATTCTCTTAAACTATCTACTGCTTCTTTTGCTTTTTTATAGTTTAAAATTCCTGCCCCGAAATCTTGATTATAACCTGTTCCTTTAATTAAATTTTTGCTAAATTCATTAAATAAATCAGATGAAACACCTATTAAAGAAAATATTGATACAGGTTTATTTCTAACTTTTGGAAAATTTCTATATAACTTAGAAATTACTCCTGTTACTAGTGGAGCAGCAAAACTTGTACCTTTGGTATGTGCAGAATTTTCAATAAATTTAAAATCATAATTTGTTCCAGAAGCAGCTACTGTGATATTTGGATAATCTTGTGAAAAATAGTAAGAGTTGCTAGAATTAACTGAAAAAAAAGTAGATTTTTTTGTTTCTGTGTCAATTGCTCCAACTTTTATTGTATTTAAACCTAATTTCATTCCATGAAAATTATTGTTTATATAATCTTCCTTATGATTTCCTGCAGAAAATACAAGAATTATTTTATATTTTTTGGTAAATAAATCTAAAAAATATGCAATGTTATCATAAGAAGTCCTTAAGGTAATTGGGGAATCCGGATCAGGAGAACCATAACCAAAACTTCCATTTATTACTTGAATTCCTTTTGAAACAGAAGTTTTTAAAAGTTTTTCTAAATTATACATATCATTAAAAACAAAAGTATATTCTGAAGCTTTATAATTTGTAATATAAAGTTTCAAATCATAAATTTTTGCAAAAGGATCAACTCCTTCTTTAGAAGAAATTAAACTAGCTACCTCTTCCTTGTGATCGATGTTTTGGTCCAGTAGACTTTTTGATTCAAAAACTAGATTATTAAACTTAAATAAATTATTATCTTTTCTTAAATAAACACCTTCAAGAACTCCTACTTTTGTTCTATAAACCCCTTCAGGTTCATTAGTTTTTTTATCAATTTTTACTTTTGTTTCATCATAGTCATCATTAATTAAATCTAATTGTTTTCTAAAATGTGTTTTGTAATCAGAAGTGGATAAATAATATCAACTTTCTTCTTTCTTTTTAGGTTCTTCTTTTTTAGTTACAGTAGAACTTGATGATGAACTTGATGAATAAGAATTTTTATGCTGTTTATAAGTTCAATCATTACTACTATAAGGATTATAATTGCTTGAACTTATACTTGCTTTTCCTGTATCTTGATCATATAATAGACATTTTCCCAAATCATCTGGTTTATCGATACAATACTTAGTAATTAATCTTTCAGCTACATCTTTAAAAGATAAAGTTCCTACTATTTGTTCTTTAGAATAGTTAGCAAATTCTTTTTTATTATCTAAAAATTCTGCAAATTTATTTGCATCTTCTAAGTCTACTTCTACACTTATCATAGGAAGAATTTCAGAATAATAAGAATATTTAACAATGTTTTTATCTTTAAGTTCACCTAAAAGTAAATCTAAAACTTTTTTATTTTCTTTTGAATATTTTTCAATTTTAAGATTGTTATCTAAATTATCATCTACAAAGACGTTTGTATATAATCTAAATACTTCTCTTTTTGGTAAAGACTCAACAAAATCAGTTACCATTTTATCTTCTTTTGTTGAATGTTCTGAAAAATTTTCAGTTGTATAATTCTTTAATTTACTTAAAAATTCATAAATATTTAATGTTTTATTTTCTTTATTATTTTTTTGCTCTGAATCATTAAGATTCATACTTACACCTAAAATAAATGGACTTAATAAACCAGTTATCGGCATAAGAGTAAATAAGAATTTATTTTTTTTCATAATTTTCTCCTTTATTTTATTTAAAAAGGTTGCAAAAAATCCTAAACTTAATTAGGATTTTCTTTTTAGTTTATTATTTAATTAATTAGCTAAATTTGTTTAAAGTCCTAAAAAAGTAAAAATGAAAATATTGGTTAATTTTAATAATTAACTTGTTTATATTACGAATGATAATATTTTTAACTATTTTCATTTTTCCTCCTGCAACCATAATTTTATTATAATACTTTTTTGCAAAATTTTCAAAATAAAATAATTTTTTCATATTATATTAATAATAATATAAATATTTATTATTTTAAAATTTATTTATTTCTTGTTTAAAAAATAAATTTTAGTATTATTTTGATATGAGATTAAGAAATATACCAAATGCAACGGAATTACTTTTAGAAAGTGAATATTTAATAACTGAATTTCCTTTTAAAGTAAATTCTAATACCGTGCTTGAAATGGGTATGGGAAAAGGTGAAATGTTAGTTCAACTTGCTCAAAATAATCCTGATATTATGTATATAGGAATTGAAAAATATCCTACAGTTGCTTTAAAATCTATGAAAAAAGCAAAGAAATTAAATTTAAAAAATTTTAAAATAATTAATAGAGATATTTCAGAATTACCTAATTTACTTGAAGGAAAAGTAGATTTAATTTGACTTACTTTTTCAGATCCCTGACCTAAAAAAAGACACTATAAAAGAAGACTTACTTATAAAAACTTTTTAACTATTTATCAAAATTTATTAACTTCAAATGGTTTATTAAAGTTTAAAACGGATAATGATGGTTTATTTGAATACAGTATTGAATCCATACAAGAGTTTGGAGCAAATATTATAAATTTAACAAAAGATCTTCATAATAGTGAACTTTCTAAAAACAATATTATGACAGGTTATGAAAAAAAATGATCAGATAAAGGTAAAAATATAAATTACTTGGAAGTTAAATTTAATAAATAATTATGTATATTAATAATAAAAATTACCTTTTTTGAAATTATTTTATTAACTTAAAACTTTCAAAAGAAATATATTTATTTCCTTTTTTTGGTTCTTATGTTTTTATCTGATTATTTAAAAACATAGTTTTTTCAAATCTAAATGATAGTGATTTAGAAATTGATATAAAAAGAAAAATTTATTTTATTCTATTTTTTCCTTTATTTATAAGTTGTGTGTTTTTATTTGTATTTTTAATGTGTTCTGTATTTTTACTGCAAGAATGAAGCGATAATCCAGAAACAAGTTTTTATTTGAAATTTTTAGTTGCTACTAGCGGAATTATTATTTATATTTTACTTCACCCTTTATGAGTGTTTCTTGCTTTTAAAGAATGTAAAAAATATTCTCAAAAAGAGTACAATACAAAAGGAAAAATAGATTATAGTTTGTTTCAAATAAAAAATCAAAAAGAGTGAATTTCTTTTGTTTTTAGCAAAAATCACATAGATGATTTTTCTTATTTAAAGCATTTTCACTTTATAATGAAAAATGAAACAAATAATAAAATCAAATTAACTGAAAAACAAAATATAAATATATCTAATAATTTAGTTGAAAATATAATTTTTAACTGATATAAAAAACATTTTTACAAATTTAAATTAATGTTTTTACTAGTTTATATAAAAAATATAATTAAAAATCAAGAACAAATAGATCAAAATAATAATGCTTTATATAAAAACATAAATAAAGAAATTTTCTTTTTAGTTGGTTTAAAATTGCTGTTTTTTGCAGTTTGAATTAGTTCTCTAATTTTAATTATATTACTATCAAATATTTTTGTCTTTTTCTTTTTCTTGTTCTGTTCAATACTTTCTTATTTAATAATTTTAAAACCATTTTTTGGTTTTATATTTAGAGTAAAATTGTTGAAAAATCTTCAAGCATAAACATTTGATAATTTGTTTATGCTTTTTTTAATAAAAAAGATAAAAATTTATAAAAAAAGATTAAAATATATTTATTATAAGAATAGGAGAAAAATGATTAAATTTATAGAAAAATTAACAAATTCTAACTTTTCACTTGAAGCTGTATTCAAAGGTGAAAAGTTTGATTCAAATGTTATTGAAAAAAAATTCGCTTTAACTGAATTTATTACAGAAAAAAAAGCAGTAATGTTTTTAGGAGATAAATCAGAATTTAAATTAAGTGATTTAGATACTTTATTAGATAAACTTGTTTCATTACCAAGAGTTTATGAAGTCAAACTTGAAAGTTTTGTAAATGAAGAAGTTTCATTAACAACACTTGCAACAAGATTATTAAAAAAATATGAATTTGTAAATGCAAATATTTACAACGTAAAAACAAACAAAAAAGAAGAAAAAAATGATTTATATGTTTTAGTAAGTAATCTAAGTTCTTTAGATGCTGAACTTAAAAAAACAAAAGTGTTAGTTGATTCTGTAAATTTTGCAAGAAATTTACAAGCAACTCCTCCAAACATTTGTAACTCAGAATGATTAGCTGAAAAAGTTAAAGAACAAGTTTCACAATTTAAAAACTTAAAAGTAACTGTATTAAACAAAAAAGAAATTGAAAAACTTGGAATGGGACTTTTATTATCAGTAAATAAAGGTTCTATGTATGAACCAAGATTAGTTGCTATTGAATACAACGGAAATCCTGATTCAGAAGAAAAAGTTGCATTTGTTGGAAAAGGTATTACTTTTGACTCTGGTGGTTACAACATTAAAACCGGAAGAAGTATGCTTGGAATGAAATACGACATGTCAGGAGCTGCAATAGTAGCTTCAGCATTAAATGCAATTGCACAATTGAATCCTAAAGCAAACGTTGCTGCAGTATTGGCAATTACTGACAACAGAGTAAATGGTGATGCTAATTTACCAGATGCTGTTTGAACTTCAATGAATGGAAAAACAGTGGAAATCAATAACACAGATGCTGAAGGAAGATTAGTTCTTGCTGATGGAATGACATATGCTATTAGAAACTTAAAAGCAACTGCGGTTATTACAGTAGCTACATTAACAGGTGCTATTTTAGTTGCTCTTGGACATACTTTCACAGGAACATTCTCAACTTGTGATTGCTTATGAAATAAATTAGATGAAGCTGCAAAACAACAAAACGAATTAATTTGAAGAATGCCTTTACACGATGATTTTGCTAAATTTATTAAAGGTTCAACAGTGGCAGATTTAAAAAATACTGATTTAACTGGAAATGGTGGTTCTATTTCTGCTGCTATGTTCTTGAAAGAATTTGCAGAAGGAAAATATTTTGCTCATTTAGATATAGCTGGAACAGCAGAAACAGGTGAAAAACCTATGGGTGTAATGGTTAAAACATTAGTTCAATATGCATTAAACAAAAAATAATAATTATTTTAAATTACAAACACAAACAAAACTGTTTGTGTTTTTTTACTAAATTCTTTATTTTTCCTTTATTAATCATAAAAAATATATAAATATTCAATATAAAAACGCACCAAAAAGTATATATTATTTGGTGCAAAAATGTAAGGTTGTGATATAATAATTTTGTATAAATTCACCAAAAAGTTTATGTTATTTAGTGCAAAATAAAGAAATAAAGGAAAAATATGATAAGTAAACAAATAGAAGAAATAATGTATAAAAATAGGGGACAAATATTTACTGTTTCTGATTTTCTAAATTTAGCTTCTGTAAATACAATAAAATCTGCTTTGTTACGATTAAAAAACAAAGGTAAAATTCAACACTTAATGAGAGGTTTTTTTGTTTATCCAAGTTATATAAAACTATTAGATGAATATTCTTTACCTTCCCCTATAGAACTGGCAGAAAAAATTGCAAAAAAGTATGATTTTATTTTAACTCCTACAGGAAATACTGCATTGAATATGACAGGTATTTCAACTCAAGTACCAAATATTTGTTTATTTTTAACAAATTGAAACTATAAAAAATACAAATATAAAAATTGAGATATTGTTTTCAAAAAAACAAGCAATAATTTAATTAATGGTTTTAATTTATATCAAAATTTAATTATACAAAGTATAAAAACACTAGGACCTAATATAAGTCAAGAAAATATAGAAATATTAAAAAATTTTAAAACTAAGAATAAAGTACACTTTACAGATAAAATTAAAAAATTACCAAATTGGATTTTTAATATTATTCAAAAAATTTAAGGACTACTATGAAACATTTAGAACAAATTAAAAAAATAATTAACAAATATAATGGATTAATTAGTGCAAAAATTTTAAAAGATAATAATATTCCTACTTGATACCTTTATTATTTATACAAAAAAAATAAATTAGAAAAACACAAAATAAAAGGTTTTTACGTGCATTGTGATTATTTTAACTTAGACGAAGAATTTACTTTCCAATCCAAACACAAAAATGTTATTGTTAGTCATTTAAACGCTTTATATTACTGAAATTTAACAGACCATCATATTTGACTTAATCATTTTACCACTTCAAACAAAAGTATTAAATCCGAATACAAAATTTACAATGTAAATAAAAAACTCTTAAATTTAGGTGTTGTTACAATAAAAAATCAGTGAGGATTACCTATAAAAATTTATAATATGGAAAGAACTTTAATAGATATTTATAAAGACAGAAAAAATATGATTAAGGAAATATATTTAAAAGCATGAAAAACTTATCTATTAGAACCTATCCATCCTACTAACATAAAGCGATTATTATATTATGCTAAAAAATTCAAAGTTCAATATGAAATTAAAGCAATATTAAATTATTTAGGTGTTTGAGAGAAAATGAGAGAATTAGCGAATTTAAAATAAAAATAAGAAAGTAAATATGAGTAATAAATTAATAAAAAATTATAGTGATTCTGTAAAAAATAAAGTGAAACATATCAATAATAAATATAAATTACCTCCAAATACAGCATTAAACACCTTTTTTATGTTAGAGTTTTTAAAATTAGTAGCAGAATCTAAATATAATAAAGAATTTGTAGTTAAAGGAGGGATGCTATTACTAAACAAATTAGGGTTAGATAAGAGATGAACTAAAGATATTGATTTTTTAAGTTTAAATAATGATATAAATTTAATCGAAAGCAAAATCAAAGAAATAATAAGAACAAATTCACAAATTAAATTCCAAGTGTTACCAAAAACAGAAAATATTAGAGAACAAGAATTATATGGTGGCATTAGAATATACCTTAAAGCATCTTTAAATAAAATAGAAACATTTTTTCATATTGATATTACAATTAAAGACGTTATTTATCCAAAAATTGTTAATAATGTTTATAATACATTAGAAAAACAACCTTTTAAATTACAAGAATTTCCTTTAGAAACTGTTTTTGCTGAAAAATTACACTCTTTATATGAATTAGGAGTTAATACATCTAGGTTTAAAGATTTCTTTGATTTTAATTTTTTAATAAATAATGTAGAAATAAATAGTTTAAAGCAAGTAATTAATTTAGTTTTTAACCATCGTCAAACCGTTTTTAATATAAATACTATGATTAATACAATTCTTAAAGTTAAAAATTCAAATAATATACAAAAATTATGAGATATTTATAAAATTAATATTAAAAGTGATTTAAAATTAGAAGAAATATTAAATAAATTACAAGAATTATTACAAAGGATTTTCAATGAATAATAGTAAAGAATTAGAGTTTATAAAAAAATATAAATATTATCGTAATAAAAAACAATTAGATAGTAGTGAATTTAGTAATTATTTATATGAGTTTTTTAAAAATAATACTTTAGATTTGTTTGAATTAGAAATTATATTAAAAAATCAAGTAAAAATATTTTTAGAAATACAAGATTTATGTGGATTCACATCAATTAGAATATAAATAAATTTTTATTTATAAAAGTCCGTAATAATAAAATATTGAACTATTTTTACTCGGTGGTTAAAAAAGGGCAGTGTAAGATATTTTGTGTTTTTTACTAAATTTTTTATTTTTCTGTGTTTCACAATTTAAAATTAAATATTAATCTATTTTGCCTTGTTTAAATTCAACATTTATTATTTATTATGATTGTTTTTTATGGAATTATTATAATAAGTCGTTTTAGTAAATTGAATTTATCTATTTGATTTTGAATGTTTCAAGTAGCAATGATAGGATTATATTATTTATGAGATTGAACGTTAATTAGAAGAAAAGAAAATTCACTATATAATAACTTATATTCACAATACGCACCTATTATTTCTAATTATTTAACTCAAACTTACACCACAACAATTAATAACACCGATAATAGTGATAACAGTTCAAAAATAATTAATATTGATATGAGTCAAAACTATTTATCCCAAGGTTCTAATCAAAATAAATTAATTAATAATCAAGGAACTAAAAAAATTGAAAGTAAAAACAATGATGTTTCGTTAGATAAAATAGATGATTTATTAGAAGATAAAAGATTAAATAGGTTAGTAGAAGATAAAAATTTAAATAGATTAGTAGAAAATAACGCAGTAAGTCCAAAAGAGATAGAAAACCAAAAATTAAGTTATTTTAATGAAGACAGTGATATATTTTAAATAGTTGGAATAACAGTGATATATTTTAGATGCCTGGCATCTATTTTTTTTAGTAATTTTGAAGATGCACAAAAATATAGTTAAAATCGACAGAAATTCTTCGGTGTAAATTCATTGCATCCACTACATTATCGTTGAAAATACGCAATTCCTAGGCGTTACAGAGTATATTTTAATTGAAGCATAGTGTTAGAGTTACACGGTAGGTTTTAGATTAATAATTTTTTACATATTTATTGATTTAACACTATTTTTATCAAGAATTTAAAAAACCCACTACCAGTGAGTCTCCTTTGTTTCCCATACCATATCTAAAAAGCAATATTAATAAGGAATCCGCTAATTAGCGACAGTTCTTTCAATAAATATATTCTACCATAAAATACAAATTTACTCGTAAAATCTATAATCAGGGAAAAGTTTTAATTCATATTCTATTTCTATTTCAATATTAAATAATTTAGCATAATACATTAATCTCTCTAAATTAATAGGTTCATCACTTTCATATGTATAATAGTTTCAACACTCTAAATATAATTCATAATCCATAATGTTTTTTGATAAATATAGATTAATTAAGGTTCTCTCTCTATCATAGATATAAAATTTATGTCCAAAATTATTAATATAAAGTATTTTACCTATGTTTATATATCTTTTTGAATAAATAAATGCTTGTTCCTTTTTAGATTTTAAATTTGATTTATCCACTTTATAATTTTTAAGTATAGCATAGTGATAATA
Source organism: Mycoplasma sp. 1012 (assembly GCF_054343455.1). Classification (NCBI taxonomy): domain Bacteria; kingdom Bacillati; phylum Mycoplasmatota; class Mollicutes; order Mycoplasmatales; family Mycoplasmataceae; genus Mycoplasma; species Mycoplasma sp. 1012. The sequence continues at coordinate 852 of NZ_JBTGVG010000006.1, read as the reverse complement.
GTTGCAATCGTTTGTCATTGAGTTTAAATAGGCACTTGAATAATGAGTGTAAATTATTTTAGGATTTGCTAAATAAAATAAATAGTAATCGTTATATAAATTATATTCATAAAAATTAACATCATAATAAACGCCTTTTGAATACTTCTTAATTATATTGTGTTTTATTAGTAAATTTAAAAAACTACGAGTAAATCCTAATTCTTCTCATCTTTTTGTAGTAAAACATCCGTCTTTTTTAGATATTTTTAAATATTTTTTTCAGTATTTAGATTTTTTATATGTTTCCATTTCAGTAAGTTTTTCATATATCTCCTTATAATTTTAATTATATCATTAAGAAATATTAGTAATTTTAATTTTTTTGGTATAATAATAGTATAAAGGACCCACACATTTTGAATAGAACATAAGTAGGCACTATTTCGATGGTGTTTTTTTATACCTTACAACAGCAAATATAATGAAATTATTATAAAAGCACCACTAATACAAACAAATACACAAATTATGTGCGAGAAATAATAAAAAGTTAGTATAAAAATGTGTGAAATATACAAATTAACTTAAACACACATATTTTAATATTATTACAGTATTAATTTAGAGAAAATATTTAGTTGCGAGTATTTATGATATTGACTTAACTGAAAAATTATTATAAAAATACACCATAGAGTAATACTACAAAGTGCTTTACTTTTAATAACTAACTAAAAAGCAGTAAATTATAATATTAAATGGTGTAAAAATTATTATATGTTTCAGTTTTTTGATTTATTAATGTATCAAAAAGAGGTAGTGTAAGATATTTTGTGTAAATTTCTCTTGCTTACTTTTTAGTAAGAGATT